>BPHE01000007.1 GCA_026003395.1 Vicingaceae bacterium | reverse complement strand
TGAATTTTTCCACTTTTTTGACCACATCTACAAAATACACCGAATACATGCCGCACAAAATACCCAAAATGATGTATAAAGGGATATTTTTCATTGCAAAACTCTGCACACTAAATTTGAATATGGCATCTTTTCCGTAAATAAACATGCTTGTCAGCGCAGCCATAGAACTGGATAACAACACCGGCAACAAAAACGAAGCTGAAAAATCAAACATAAAAATTTCCAATACAAAAATCATGGCTCCTACCGGTGCAGAAAAAATGCCCGAAATGGCCCCTGCCGCTCCGGCCGCCAGCAAAACCGTGGTGGTTTTGTAGTTTTGATTGAAAAATCTTCCCACCACCGATCCTATGGCGCTTCCCGTAGAAACAGAAGGTCCTTCTAATCCAACCGATCCGCCAAAACCGACTGTAAACAAACTGGTGATCATCGAACTGTAAGTGGCATGAAAGGGCAATCTGCTTTTTTTACGGATAATGGCATAGATAGTGGAAGGAATGCCGTGCGAAACTTTTTTCTTTAACAACCTGTGTGCGATCAACACCGTTATGCTTATACCCAGCAATGGAGATACGAAATAAAAATAATTTCCCCAATCGATGGTATTGAACAAATTGACCAACCAATGCACGGCAATTGTCGATCGTTTTACCAACACAGCCAGTACTCCCGATAAAATACCTGTTAAGACCGACAAAACAATGATTTTGCGTGTTTCGTTACCGGCAATGAGCCGGTTTGTATAAATTATTATGCGGTTAATTAGTTTTTTTATGATTAAAGGATGGTCCATCCCAATGATTTGGCCATTTCTTTTTTAAAATTTTCGTATTTGTTTATTTCTTGTATGATAAAAAGAATATCTTCTGAATCTTGGGGTGTTTCTTTTAATTTTTTTCTCAAAACTTCCAATTTCTCATTGATTTTTACAATCTTAAAAGACCTCACCACATGTTCAAAAACCCTTTCGAGAAACTGATCGCGCTCGGTTACTTCCACATGCCATTCTTTTTTCCATTTTTCCGAAAGCTGAAAATTATTTTCCGTCAAAGAAACATATAAATTTACAAATTCTGCATCGTTATGAGTTTTTATTTTTTTTACAATTTCATGATGATCGATGTTTTGTTTATACAGCGACTTGTAAAAATCAAAAACCTTCTTGTAGAGGGGGTGCGAAAATTCAAATCCGTCTTCTTCCAACTCTATTATCATCTGAACTGCCACATTTATTTCTATTTCTTCTTTATGACCGTCGTTGTTCAAGGTCAAAATTACATTCTTATCGCCATGTTCGATTAACAATCTCAGATATTCGGCTTCTGCATTGGCCACAAGTGGATCGGCTGCTGCTATGATCCGGTCGTCTTCTGAGCTTTCGTTTTCAATTGTTTCGTCGCCCTGGGTAGGGGAGGGTAATTTAAGATTTTCGCGAGCTTGACGGTTGAGCGTTTCTTCTTTTAATTTGAGATGCAACTTGTGTGCTTCCAATGAAAGTGCACTTTCGTCAACCCGGAGTTTTGCAGCAATTTTTTGAATATACGAGCTCCGAAGTATCACATCCTTGATACATGCCACGGATTGCAAAAGCTGATTTACAGCATCTCTCTTTTGGCGCGGCTCCATACGATCAGCCGGAGGCAATTTAGACAGTTGATAAAGAATGAAATCCTGTTCGTTTGTTGAAACGTAATTTTGCAACTCACCGGGCATTAACTTTTTTGCCAGGGAGTCGGGGTCTTCTCCGGCCGGTAGTGGCACTATTGAAACATCCAGATCTTCAAACAACAATGCATGGGCGGCTTTTTCGGCTGCGTTATATCCAGCCGCATCTGAGTCATAGATCAATGTTATGTGTTTTGTAAACCTTTTCAACAATTTAATCTGTTCGGATGTGAATGCTGTGCCCGATCCGGCCACCACATTGGTTATACCGCTTTCATATAGCGACAGAAAATCCATATAACCTTCTACCAAAAATGCTTTTGCGTTTTTTACTATGGCATTTTTGGAATAATAAAGACCAAACAGGTATTTTCCTTTTTCGTAAATCAAAGTTTCGGGGGAATTGACATATTTGGCTTTGTCGGTTTTAACCAATATCCGTCCGGCAAAACCTATCACTCTTCCGGTAATGTTTTGTAAAGGAAAAATCACCCTGTCATGGAACCTGTCGACAAGTGTTTGGCCATACCTCACCCCGATTCCCGACTGTTCGATTAAGGTTTCTTCAATACCATTTTTCAAGAGGTATTGAATCAATGCCGTTTTATCTGCAGGACTGTATCCCAATCCAAAGGTTTTGATGGTATTTTCTGACATTCCTCTTTCGAGAAAATATCCCAATCCCACGCTTCTGCCTTCATCGGTTTCCCAGAGTTGTTTTACATAAAACCCATGAGCCAATTGATGAACATGATAGAGTTGATCCCGTAAACTCTTTTTTTGTTGTCTTTCTTCGTTTTGTTCTTCGCTTTCTTCAATGGGTATATTGTATTTTTTGGCCAAAAACCTCAATGCTTCGGGATAGGTAAGTTTTTCGTGTTCCATGATAAATGTCACAGCATTGCCTCCCTTGCCACATCCAAAGCACTTATAAATGCCCTTGACGGGATTGACGGTAAACGAAGGGGTTTTTTCGTCATGAAAAGGGCACAATCCTATCCAGTTGCTGCCTCTACGTTTGAGTTGCACAAACGTCGAAACAACATCTACAATATCTGCCGATTCAAAGATGCGATCTATGGTTTGTTGGTCGATCATTGGAAACTGACAATTTTTTGTACTTTACCGTCGGGCGTATAAAATTTCCATGTACCGGTACGTTGGCCCTTTTTATACTCGCCTTCAAATTGCAATTTTCCGCTTGGATAGTAAACTTTTGAATATCCTTCGCGCAATCCGTCAACATATTCACCTTCGCTCCAAACCATGCCATTTTCATAATAAACTTTCCACTTTCCGTGCATTTTGCCGTTTTTGTAAGTTCCTTCAAGTTTTATTTTTCCATTGGAATAATATTCTATTTCTTTAACCGGTTCTTTTTTGTCCTGTTGCTTCAGGTAAAACACCTCCTTCTTTACCTTACCATCCGGAAACTTTTCTACAATTTCTTTGACCGGTTTTTCGTTTTGACATGCAAAAAACGTCAAAACGAAAACCAGAATATAAATTATTTTTGAATTTAAAAAATCGTTTTTGATAAAAAACATAATTTGTTCTCTTAATTCTAAGGATTAAAATTTATGAAAAGTAGTTTGTTTTAATTGATACAAAGTTAACCTTTTTACAAAAGTTGTCTTTAAAATTTAATAATAGAAGAAAATTTAAAAATTGAAAACTAATGCATTTTATTACATTTTATTAATAGAAGAAAGGAAATTACATTGTAGAAGAATATTCAAATTAAAGTTACATGCCAATACTAATTCCCATCCTGGTGTATCCAATCAAATGCAAACCACCTTCTGATTTATAAGTCCAACCATTAACCAAACAATTTTCAATAGTATAGGTATTATTTTTAGGAACAACTCCCCCATATTCAAAAAACAAACTCAGCACTACTGATTTATCTTTAGAAAAAAAATCTGTTCCAAGGTTAATTAAATTTATTTCAGTGGTTTCGCCATTGGTACTTCCCCATGTTGCTGTTTTATTTTTATTGTAAATTCCTATAATGTAAGAGTAATAACCCAAATACATTCCAAACCAAGGTCTTACCGAAGAACCGGGAAAGAAATAATATCTCGGGCCTATTCTAAAGGCATAAGTGTTGACCATAAAATATGCGTCTTCGTCAAATGGTCCGACAAGATCTGTTTGATATCCTGTCATTTCTGAAACCCAAGGACTGGATGCATACCCGCCTTTATGAGCAACGTCTATTTTTTTACTATATCCTATCACATCAAAATATACAGAAAACCCACTCTTGCTTAACCAATTAAATTGAATTCCAAGCCCTTTTCCGGTATAGGGTACCCCACTGGCAAAAGCAGGATAATTCCCATCGTGAGGAACAACCGGAACAACTCCCCAACGTCCCATGTGAATATTTCCCGTAAGACCAAAATATAATTTCGATTTAACTTCATTATTTTCTTTCTGATTTTGACCGAATAAACTCAGATAAAATACTGCCATCAAAAAAGAAAACAACAGTTTCATAATTTTTTTTTCAATATTATTTCTATTTATGAAATCAAAAAATGATAAATATCATAATTTGAGAAATTGAAATTTTGAAAAAAAGAAACTATGACTCAATTTCGGTCTATTTGGATAAAAGTATACTACAAAAATTCATTTGCGGCTTTTTCAAGACGGTTTCTGAGCAATATGTCTTTTTCGGGTGATAGTCCTTCAGGATATTCAAGCAGTATATAATCCGGATTCAAACGGTCTGATTCTTTCAACCAGTAGTAAAGATTTTTTATCAAATCTTCACCATCGTGATAGTTTATGACGGTATCTTGTGGAGAGAAATATGTTTCTATGGGAAAATCCTTTGAAACAATCCAGAATCTTTTCGGTTTTTTTGTTTGAAATAACGCTTTCAACAATTCTTCCGGGCTATCAGATGAAAAAACAAACAAAGGTTTTTTGGGAGCATAATGACGGTATTTCATTCCGGGAGAAAGAGGCTTGTCTCCATCCGATTTTTTGGCATATACCACCGGTAAACCGGAAAAATCCGATATCTCCTTTGCCGAAATATATCCCGGCCTCAAAATTCTCCATGGTTGAGAAGTTACATCCAAAACCGTCGACTCCATGCCAATCTCCGGTTCGAAGCTTTTGACAATACAAGGCACTTTCCCTTGAAAATCTTGCAAAACATGCTCAAACCTTGTGGATGAGGGCTCCCCTGAAAAATTGGCTGAAGGAGCGGCCACAGGACGTCCCGATTCTTTGATTATCTCCCTGGCGACAATATGACCGGGCATACGTATACCAACGGTCGGCAACCCGGTGGTCACCATAGCAGGAATATTTCCTTTGTGAGGCACTATGACAGTCAAAGGGCCCGGCCAAAATTTTCTTAGCACCTCAAGCAATTGCTCATCAGCCATTGAGGAAATTTCCAAAAATTGTTCAAAAGTGGCTATATGCACTATCAAGGGATTGTCCTGTGGACGATTTTTTGTTTCAAAAATTTTTTTTACCGCTCCGGCGTTAAATGCATCCGCACCTATGCCATAAACCGTTTCGGTGGGAAAAACCACCGTATGCCCTTCTACTATAAAACGGGCGGCCTGCAAGATTTTATCTCTTTCATGCGGACCTTTGATTTCAATTATTGTGGTATTCATGAAAGTTTTTGTGTTAACAGTTGCATCTCTACCCAGGGAGATATTTTTTCATACAAGACGCGGTAAACTGCCATGCAAATGGGTATATCCACATTAAACTTTTTGTTGATTTCGATGATGCTCTTTACGGCATAGTATCCTTCGGCTGTCATGTTTAATTCCAATTGGGCTGTTTTGACCGAATATCCTTTCCCAATCATGCTTCCAAAAGTGCGGTTACGGGAAAACTGTGAATATGCTGTCACCAAAAGATCTCCAAGATATGCCGAGGTTTTCACATCCCTGTGAATGGGATTAACGGCATCGACAAACCTTTCAATCTCTTGGATGGAATTAGAAATTAAAACGGCCTGGAAATTATCGCCGTATCCCAAACCATGATATATGCCTGCACACAATGCATAAATATTTTTCATGATAGCCGAAAGCTCTGTGCCAAATAAATCGTCCGACACTGTGGATTTGACAAAACGGCAACGAATTTTTGAAGCCACTTTTTCTGCATATCCGGTATTTTCAGAAGCTACTGTCAGATATGACAATTTTTCCATAGCCACCTCTTCGGCATGGCATGGACCCGAAATCATGGCTATGTCTTCGTATGGTATGCCCCATTGCTTGTGATAATAACGTGCAGGAATGCTGTGAAATTCCGGTATCATGCCTTTAATGGCGGAAACAATTTTCTTTCCTTCCCAGAGTTTTTTTGGCAATGGGTTTAAAGTTTGATGCAAAAAAGCTGCAGGCACTGCAACCACAATAATATCAGTGTCTTCCAAAAATTTTTCGACATCTTGATAAAGATTAAGTTTATTTACGTTTAAAGACGCAGAACTCAAGTAATTGGGATTATGCCCATATTGTTTAATATAGTCCAACGTCCGGTAGTTTCTAATCCACCAATTGACAGTATCTTCATTTTCTGACAATATTTTCACCAATGCCGTGGCCCAACTTCCTGAACCTAATACTCCTACTCTCTCGTTCATGATCAAAATGTCACGTTTGTTTTGAAAACATTGCCGTTCCTGTCCACCACAACATCAACCGTTTGACCTTTTTCAAATTTCCCCAGAGCCTTCATGTAAGTTTGCATATCGATCACTTCGAATTCCCCAAGTTGCAAAATAATATCTCCTTTTTGCAATCCGGCTTTTTGTGCCGGGCGATCATCAATAATACCATCTATTCTTACTCCTTTTCCCGAAAAAACATAATCGGGTATTATTCCTAACGTCACCTTAAAACGCACCTTGTCGCTTGTGCCCGAAGCTGTTTTTTGAAAAGTCAACACAGGATTTTTCTCCAACTCGTCAATGATTGCAGCCACCCAATCAGATATTTCTTTGATACCCTCAATATTTAATTTATCGACATCGTCGGTAGGTTTGTGATAATCGGCATGTTGTCCGGTGAAAAAATGCAATACGGGCAGATTTTCCAAATAAAATGAAGTATGATCCGAAGGTCCCACACCATCTTCATGAAAGTTTAGTTGAAATCCGGGATTGGTTTTATCTATGATTGTTTTCCACTCGCCGGCAGTGCCGGTGCCATAAACGGCCAATTTTTTGCTTTGTTTGTCAAGTCGCCCTATCATATCGAAATTAATCATGCAAAACCATTGTTTTTTGTATTTATCCTCAATCTGTTTGACAAAGGAGGACGATCCCAACAAACCAAGTTCTTCTCCCGAGAAAGCAATAAAAAGATAATTAAACCGGGAGTTTTGTTTTTTCGACAATAATTCGGCCAAATAAATCATGCCGGCCACACCGCTGGCATTGTCATCGGCTCCATTATGAATCTCAGGGTTTCCTCTGTGCAATGAGTTTTCTCCTCCCATGCCCAAATGATCATAGTGTGCACCTATGATGATTGTTTTGTCTGATCCGTTGTTCTTAAATCCAGCCACGTTATAACTCTTTTTTTTGGTTCTTTTTATTTCGCTGTGCAAAAGCAATGTGTCATTTTCAGGGACAATTTTTTTCAGATCAAATGCAGCAAAAAAAACAGGCACACCCCATGCAGGCGATTTTGCTTTATATTCTCTTTTAAATTCGTCTTTGTATCTTGTTGTATAAAAAACTATTCCGATCGCTCCTTTTTCAACAACCCTTCTTGCAGCTTTGATTGCATCAAGATCACCGGCAACATGAGGATTGTTTTTGAAAAAATCTATGTTGATAGCCACAATATCTCCTCGCGCCTCATTCCCTTCAGTATCATCAGTAAATTCCTGAATGGACACATCACCATAATACATGACAGGGCCTTTCACCTCTTGATCATTGCTGTAAATTAGCGGAAACAATGAGTCGCTTTCGTCCCATTGAAGGTTTTTCCAACGGATAAATTGACGGGATGTTTTTTCCAAATCTTCCCATTCAAACGGAATCAAATAATCGGTAAAACCATTATAGGGAATAAGACCTGCTTTTTTAAAACGACTTGCAATATATCGAGCGGCTTTCAACTCCTCTTTGCTGGAAGTGTATCTCCCTTTCAGTTGATCCGAAGCCAAATATTCCACGCTTGACCGGATCAATTTTTCATTCTGTGAATTTAGGTTGAAATAAGAAAAAAACAATAATACGAATAAAAAATAAGCAATCCTGTTAAATTTCATTGGTTAAAGTTTTTAAGGTTAGTAATCATTCTGTGGAAAATACAAAAAATTTTCAAAAAGTAAAAATTTATTTTCCGGGGAAATTTGGTTTTCGCTTTTCTACAAAAGCATTTGTACCTTCTTTAAAATCTTCAGTGCCAAAACATTTGCCAAATTCTTCAATTTCAACCTCAAAACCATTTGCCTTTTTGTCATATGCCGCATTGATTGCCCGAATGGCCGAAGCTATAGCCACCATGGAGTTTTTCATTATTTTGGCAGCCAATTCCTTGCAATAATCCATTAACTTATCTTGAGTTGTGACATGATTTACCAATCCCCACTGCAGGGCATCGGCAGCCTGTATCATTTCTCCGGTAAAAATCATTTCACACGCCTTTCCCTTTCCTACTAGGCGAGGCAAACGTTGTGTTCCGCCATAACCGGGAATGACTCCCAAAGAAACTTCCGGAAGGCCCATTCTTGCATTATCTGAGGCAATACGGATATGACAACTCATGGCCAACTCCAGTCCTCCTCCAAGGGCATATCCATTGATGGCTGCAATGACAGGTTTTGAAAGGTTTTCAACAAAATCAAACAATTGTTTTTGACCATTGGCACTTAATTGGCGTCCTTCCTCAGGGGTAAATCGATAAAACTCTTTGATATCGGCACCTGCCACAAATGCTTTTGTACCACTTCCTGTGAGAATAATTACCTTCACATCACTGTCTCGCTCACAGGCATCCAGAGCATCATGCAGCTCTGCTATGGTTTCGCGGTTCAATGCATTTAATTGTTCCGGACGGTTAATGGTAATCAAAGCAATACCGTTGTCTTTTTCCAATAGCAAATTTTTGTAATTCATATGATAATATTTTGTGTAAAATTAACCATAGTAAAACAAAATTCAACATTATTGCAGTGTTAACTATTGCAAACGCCTTACAAATAACGTATTTCGTAGGTCAGCCGGGCAAAATGCCTGAACATGGCACTTACTCCGCAATATTTTTCTTGTGAAAGATCCACCGCTTTTTTTACTTTATCTTTATCGATGCCTTTCCCGCCAAACTCATATACAATATGCACATTCTTGAAAATTTTGGGATGTTCTTCTGTCAATTCGGCCATTATGTTAATTTGTAAAGAATCGTAATTGACTTTCATTTTTTTCAGCAAAGACACCACATCCATTCCTGTGCATCCGGCAAGAGCGACCAACATCAATGGTTTAGGCCTTGGCCCCTGGTCGGATCCCCCCACTGACCCATCAGCATCCACAATCACAGTATGTCCATTTATCAAGGAATGAAATTTCATTCCCCCATCCCAGATAAGATTAATTTCCATATCGTTTTTTTGCAAAGGTAAACTAAATGTTTTTATTCTGTCTTGTAAGATTTTTTATCATTTTTGTATTATGAAATAAAATGTTGAATTTAGTAATGTTTGATATATCGGGGAAAATTTCATATGAACAATTGAGTTTGTCCGGAAAACTTGTTTGTAATTTTTGTTAAAAAATATTTTCTATGGCAAAAAGAAATCAAACAAAAATCATTGCTATTCAAAATATTCAAAAAATCATTGATAAGGCTTTGTCGGAGATTTACTCGAGAGCCAAAGATATTTTGAACCAAAATTCATTGGAGTTAATTGAGCTTGAACCTGAAAATGGATATGCCAGATATCATGCTTATGGCACCGATCGGTATGAAATAATTATAAAAGACTTTACAAAGAGTAAAATATCGGTAGATTGTAATTGCCCATACAATTGGTCTGAATATTGCAAGCATTCAATAGCGGCATTGATGCACCTTAAAGATATCTTAAACAACCGTTCGAAACTAACCAAATACACCTATTTATTAAAAACTAAATCAAGAATCACTGTAAGAAAAAAAAATGAACCATTTGAAATTCCATCTGCAGAAAATTTGAAGGTCCAATTAATTAAAAGTTTGTGTAATAGAAGTTTTTTTTATTTTAAAGAAACATTTGTAAGTGTAGACATTTCGAAAAAAATTACTTTTACAATAAAAGAATTTTTTGACAGATCCAAAGAAGTTGTCATTTTCAAAAAGGGTGACAAATATTTTGTCAATACGCATAATTATAAGGATAAATACGATAAAAATTATCCCTTGAATATTTATGAAAAGGAAATATTGGTCAACATTGCAAAAAAGAATCCCAAGTTTTTAAAAGAATTTTTTAGTCCTGATACTTATGAAAAATTAATGAACAAAACTATTCGAAAATACAAATTAAAAGATAAACAGTTATTTGATAAAATTTTTGAATTTTATATTGATGAACAAAATTTTACAATTCAAGTCCGAAAAAAAGACGAATATGAAAATTTTATTCATACTGCCAATGACAAAAACATACTCACAAGTATCGAATATTTAACGCAGGACCTGCCTTATCTCGAAGGTAAATCAATCTCTGATCTCCGTCTTGCATTTATTTTACAGAAATTTGAGTATAAAAGAAATCTTTTGGAACATTCGATTTACGGAATTATACCTGCCTATGGCAGGCCGTTAAAAACTAAAAATTCCCTAAGTTCTTATAAGTTATTGTATGATTTTGATGATCCGCATTTGAGAAATATCAAATTAAGTCCGGCACAGGAAAATTTGTTGATGAATATTTTTAAGTTAAATAAAATTATATTGAACATACAAAATTTTGAATGGGACGAAATGGAAAATTTACACGATACATACAAGAACATATTCCAAATGCTTAAAAATGAAACACACATTCTCATTAATACTCACAATTCTTTTAACTTAAATCTAATTAAATATAAATCATTGAAAATTTCAAAAAAACATTTAAAACCTGTTTTAATTGACGAAAACTTTTCAGCAGAAATTTTCTTTGAATTATCAAAAGATGAAGAAGTTGACTTAATCAAAATAAATCCGATGTTTAAACTCAACGACACAACTGTTCCTGTCTATGAAGCATTAAAGGAATCAGAATTAATTCGTCCTGGTTTTTATTATCCAAAAGAAAACAAGATTTATTTTTTAGAAAATGAAGATTTTGATTTAATAAACAAATTTTCAAAACCCATTTATTTCAAAAGTGAGTATATAGAAATTCTAACCGACAAAGTTATTTTATCACTGTCAAAAAAATGGAAACTTTCATTCGACACATCCTTTCCATATCAGATTGAAAGCATTCAATTATTGCCACAAAAAAAACAAATATACTTGACCGAAGAAGACGACAATCTCATCATCACTCCTCAAGTTGAGTATGATCAAAATATTTCCGTCAAACTTTCATTTCGCGGAAATATATATAAGATTAACCATAACATTATAACGGAATTTAAAAGAGATGAAGAATTCGAATCTGATTTTAATAACTTTATTGCCTCAATACATCCATATTTCGAGAACCAGAAGAGATATAAAATCTATAAATTCCCGGCCGACGAATTGGAAAAAAATTTATGGATTTATGAATTCTTTGAACTACTTGGACAAAACAATATCGAGATATTTGGATTAAAAGAGCTGAAAAAAATCAAATATTCGCCATTTCCTTCTAAAATCACTGCACACATTAGCTCCGGTATTGATTGGTTTGATGTAAATGTCAATTTGTCATTTGGCAGTGAGATTGTTTCGTTGAAAGATATCAAAAAAGCAATTTTAAACAAAAACAAATTTATTCAATTAAAAGATGGTAGCATAGGACGGTTATCTGACGAGTGGTTGGAAAAGTTAAACGAATATCTCAAATTGGGCGAAATTGATGATAACAATCACATTAAAATTTCAAAATTAAAATTTCTCATCGTTGAAGAGTTATTCAAAGACGATGCTAAAGCAGACATCATAAAAGAAATAAATGAAAAAAAAGAGAAACTGGAACAGTTGAGGAAAATAGAAGATATAAACCTACCCAAAAGCATTCTTGCAAGTTTGAGAAATTATCAAAAAGAAGGTGTAAAATGGTTGAAGTTTTTGGATGAAATGAACTGGGGAGGAATACTGGCTGATGATATGGGGTTGGGTAAAACTTTGCAAATTATCAGTTTCTTAGAGCTAGTTAAAAATAAATCCAAATGCCCAAATTTAATTGTTGTTCCTAAGACGCTGTTATTTAATTGGCAATCAGAGATAAACAAGTTTTGTCCGTCCCTAAAAACTTATTTTCATTATGGCTCAAAACGTATAAAGACAATAAAAGATATAAAAAAACTGAATAAATACGAAGTTATACTTACAACTTATAACACTGTTATTAATGATTTGTCGCTTCTTGAGCAGGTTCAATTTCATTATATTATTCTGGATGAATCCCAAGCAATAAAAAACACTACATCTAATAGATACAAAGCAGCTATAAGACTCAAAGGGAAAAATAAAATCGCACTCTCAGGAACGCCCATAGAGAACAATACATTAGACCTATATGCCCAAATGAATTTTGTTAATCCGGGATTTTTCGGTTCAATTGACAAGTTCAAAAAAAATTTCTCTATTCCTATCGATCGGAATAAAGATTTAACAACTTCACAAAAGTTGCAAAAAATGATAAGTCCCTTTATACTTAGAAGAACAAAAGAACAAGTGGCAAAAGAATTGCCACCCAAAACTGAGAGTATAATTTATTGTGAGATGCATACAGAACAAAGAAAAATTTATGATGCATACAGAAATATATTCAGAAAAAGTGTATTTGATCAAATTAACGAAAATGGTATTAACAAGTCAAGTATGTTTATTCTCAAAGCTTTGACTCAACTCCGAATGATATGTGACTCTCCCTTCCTACTGAAGGACGAACATGTTTTGACAAAAGAATCCGGCAAAATAAAAGAATTATTGATACATATCAAAGAAAAAACCTCTAATCATAAATTGTTGATATTTTCTCAATTTACCTCTATGCTAAAACTAATAGAAGAAAAGCTTGATGAGAACAATATACTCTATTATTATCTTGATGGAAAAACTTCTGCTAGTCGAAGAATGGACATAGTCAACAATTTTCAAAACAATGAAAACATCAGAGTGTTTCTAATCAGTTTAAAAGCAGGAGGAGCCGGGTTAAACATTACTGCCGCTGACTATGTATATATTGTTGACCCATGGTGGAATCCGGCAGTTGAAAATCAAGCTATTGACAGAACATATAGAATTGGACAAACCAAAAGCGTATTTGCCTACAGAATGATTTGTAAGGATTCTATTGAAGAAAAAATATTGAATCTGCAAAACAAAAAGAAAATTACCGCGTCAAACATTATTAAAAATGACGAACATTTTGTGAAAAATTTAGATTTTGATATGTTAAAAGAGCTTTTTGATTAGTGTTTAATCCTAAAAAGAAATTTCTTCTTAAAAAATGAATAAATTTAAAATAAAATTAAAATGTCATAACACAATTTCGGATACTACCAATTTTGCGAAAATTAACTTCTAAAATTACAGCGATGAAATATTTATCCTGTTTATGTATAAATGATGTTTTATCTAAGTTTGTTTTATTGATTGTTAAAAAATTTGCAGTTCTTACAATTTTTTTTAAGTTTGTGATAGATTTAATTCAGTTTTATGTCCGGCTTAAACAAAGTAATGCTTATAGGCAATGTGGGTAAAGACCCTGAAGTAATTCAACTGGATAGCGGTACCACTCTCGTTAAGTTCCCTTTGGCTACCAGCGAAAGTTTTACTGATAAGGACGGTAATCGTGTAGACCAAACCACCTGGCACACTATTGTTATGTGGAGAGGCCTTGCTCAAGCTGCCCAAAAACTTATCTCCAAAGGCAAACAAGTTTATATAGAAGGTAAAATCAAAACAAGGTCATACACGGATAAAGACAATGCAACGCGCTATGTTACCGAAATTGAAGCCGAAAACTTTATATTATTAGGCAAAAGAGACGATTCACAAAAAACTGAAAACCAATCATAAAAACTATGGCAAGTATCAATAAAGTTATTTTAGTAGGAAATGTTGGAAAAGACCCTGAAGTAATTACGCTTGACAACGGAACAAAGTTGGCCAAATTCCCCTTGGCCACCTCGGAATCATACACCGACAAAAGCGGTCAAAGAGTAGAAAACACCACATGGCACAATATAGTGGTATGGAGAAACCAGGCAGAAATTGTGGAAAAATACGTTAAAAAAGGTCGCCAGCTTTACATAGAAGGCAAGATTAAAACTCGCTCCTATACTGATAAAGATAATGCCACACGTTATATCACAGAAATTGAAGTAGATAATTTTATCATGCTTGGCCGCAGGGATGATTTTGAAGATGATTCATCTGTTCAAAATCAATCCGGCAATTCAACACAACAAAACAAACCCGACTTAAATAATGAACCTGCCATAAATTCCGATTTTGAATCCTCTATTGAAGAGGACGATTTGCCATTTTAAAATTAAAAAAATTGGACGAACCGCCCTCTCATATTTTTAAGGATTTATTATTTGTTTATCTTGCCCAAAGCCCTGACTCTTCTTTTTGGGCTTTATTGGCTATTTTATGTTTATTGATTATTGCATCAGGGTTGGTTTCTGCATCCGAAATTTCTTACTTTTCATTATCAGCTTCTGAAAAATCGGCCATCGAGGACTATGATGACCGTTCCAACTTAAAATACATCAAATTTTTGATAAACAATCCGCAAAAATTGCTTGCCACTATTTTGATAAGCAATAACTTTATCAATATTGCCATTGTCCTTATTTCTTCCACCATCATACAAACATATCTTTCATTTAGTCATCCTTATGGCCGTATTTTTTTCGAATTGGGAGTTATCACATCAATTATTTTAATTTTCGGCGAGATTTTGCCAAAAGTGATTGCTTCAAAAAATATCCTTCAATTTGCCCATTTAATGGCTCGTCCTATTTATCTTCTTTTTAAGTTACTCTCACCCTTTTCTGCATTATTATTAGTCATTTCCGGTTTTATTCATAAAAAATTCAGGAAAAAAGGAATAAAAATCACAAAAAACGAATTGGAAAAAGCCATCAATATCACCGAAGACATTGGCACTCATCAAGAAGAGCAAAAAATTTTGGAAGGTATTGTCAAATTTGGCGACATTTCTGTTAAACAAGTGATGAAACCTCGCATTGATGTCGCTGCATTAGATTATTAATACCCCTTATGATGAGGTGCTTGACTTTATCAGAGATTGCGGATATTCACGCATTCCGGTCTATAAAGAAACTTTCGACAATATCGTAGGAGTATTATACATTAAGGATTTATTACCATATCTTGACCAAAATAAAGATTTTGAATGGCAAAAATTTTTGAGAGATCCTTTTTTTGTACCTGAAAATAAAAAACTTGATGATTTGCTGAGAGATTTTCAGAAAAGAAAAATGCATATGGCCATTGTTGTGGACGAATTTGGTGCTGTTCCGGGAATAATTACGCTCGAAGATGTTCTTGAAGAAATTGTCGGCGAAATCACCGACGAATATGATGACGAGGAAGTTTTTTACTCTATTATCGATGATGACACCTATATTTTTGAAGGGAAAACCCCTCTAAAGGACTTTTACAGAATTATGCAGATTGAAGATTCCGAAAACTTTGAGAAACACAAAGGCGAGTCAGAAACCATTGGAGGATTTATTATGGAATTGATGGGTAAAATTCCACAGAAAAACGAAAAAATTACATTTGACGATTATCAATTTGTAATTGAATCGGCAGACCGAAAAAAGATAAAATCTATCAAAGTCATTAAATTACACAATAATCAAATTCCTTCCGGAAATCAGGAGTAAATAACCATTTCAGGCATTTTTAATTTTTTGAGCAATTTCCTCTAGTTCTTCAGGAGTCAATTTCAGTTTTGGACGTGAAAAATTTATATCGTCAATATTATCCAAAGGAATTAAATGTATATGTGCATGAGGAACTTCCATGCCAACAACTGCAATTCCTACACGTTGACACGGCACTGCTTTCTTAATTTTCTTGGCAATGTCTTTAGCAAACATCCATAATTCGCTATATTCTTTATCAGGCAAATCAAAAATCAAATCAATTTCTTTTTTGGGAACTACCAAAGTATGTCCTTTTTTAAGAGGGAAAATATCCAAAAAAGCTATACAATGCTCATTTTCAGCGATTTTATGGCAAGGTAACTCCCCTTTGATTATTTTTGTGAATATCGAAGCCATATTACAAGCTTATTTCCAAAATTTCAAATTTAACCTTTCCTGCAGGTGTTACAATCTCGACAACTTCACCTTTTTTCTTTCCCAACAAGCCTTTTCCTATGGGAGATTCAACAGAAATTTTTTTCTGTGCCAAATTGGCTTCTTTTTCAGAAACCAATGTATACTCCATGACCATATTGTTGGCAAGATTTTTTATTTTGACCTTGGTCAGAATAGACACTTTACTGGTATCCAACTTCGATTCATCAATGATTTTAGCATTGGCAATAATATTTTCCAGTTGGGCAATTTTTAATTCTAGCAGCCCTTGTGCTTCTTTTGCTGCATCATATTCGGCATTTTCCGACAAATCGCCTTTTTCCCTAGCTTCGGCAATTTGCTTTGAAATTTTAGGCCTTTCTACGTTTTTTAGATACTTTAGTTCTTCCTTTAACTTATTCAGGCCTTCTTGTGTAAAATATTGTGATTGTGACATAAGTTAAATATTTTAAATATTAATCAAAATAAAACAGAGAACCCCACTGAAGTTCTCTGTTTCAATTACGCAAATATAATAAATTTTTTATAAATCTATACGAACCCCTATGGTATGTGTTCCCATAAAAGGATTAGAAAACCTGTAAGAATAATCAATTCCTATAGTTGAACCATTTCTATTTATTGGACGGTAAAAACCCAAACCAAATGAAGGTCCCCAATGAGCAGACATTATATTTTCCGGACTGTTTTGTGCTTTTCTTTCAAAAACATAACCGGTACGAAGATAAAACATGTTTTTTAGTGAATATTCCAACCCGATTCTATATTGATCTCTTGTAAACGAATTTGAGGTAAAATTCACTGATGCAATGATTTTATGATCCGAAGATATTTCATCATTTAAAGAATCAATGGTAGGATTGATAAAAAAGTCATAAGACGCCCCAATATTTAATAAAGAAGGAAGTTCAAATTGTGCCGAA
The DNA here is from genome assembly GCA_026003395.1 of Vicingaceae bacterium. Taxonomy (NCBI): domain Bacteria; kingdom Pseudomonadati; phylum Bacteroidota; class Flavobacteriia; order Flavobacteriales; family Vicingaceae; species Vicingaceae bacterium. The sequence goes on along the minus strand of BPHE01000007.1, from coordinate 104,282 downwards.
CGATGCTCTTCAGTAGAGCTGACACCGGTATTGATATTGGTATTTCTAAAAGCCAATCCGTCTCCAGAAAATTTCATCGGAGGGCCAATGTTTTTTAATGAAATACCGAACTTAATTCTGTCATATTCTCCGGTTACATAACGGATTCCGGCATCAAAAGCAAAACCCTGACTTCTTACATTTGATATTTGTTCGGACAACATTTTGACATTTATTCCCCCGTAGATACTGTTTGAAAATTCTTTTGCATAAGCTACATTGATGTTCATGTAAGAGGGTCTGAAAAAACCACTTCCTCCTTCGGGTAATTGAACCGTAGTAATAGGTATATCGCCAAAATCAAATGAAATAACACTTAATCCTAATGTGCTTGTTTCGCTTAATCTTTGACCCAACGCAAATGAATTTATATTTATACCTGAAGAAACCAGATAACGTGTATGATTAAACAGTATCTCGGTTTTACGTGTAAAAGCAAGACCTGCAACATTAGTAAACAATGCCTCAACGCCTCTGATATATGCAGTATTTGCACCTCCTAATGCTGATGTTCTTGCCCAGGGGTTGATTAATAACTGTTGACCGCCGGCTTCCCCTGTTCTGTCTTCATTACCGGCTTTTACGCTCTGTAGGGCGATACAAGCCATTAACCCTATTAAAAATTTTGACTTTTTTATCATATAACCACTTTTATCAAATGTATAAGTTGTCTTTTATTTTAAAATGTATTCAAATCAACAGGACGCATCACGCCGAACCATTTCAATACCCGCTCGCCTACTCCCGGCACTTCCACGTGTATCAAATATATCCCACTGCTCACCGGTATCCCTTTCATGTTCTTTAAATCCCAATCCAAATAGGTCGACGGATCGGCTTTCTTGTATCTCCTGACCAATGTTCCGCTCATGTTGTATATGCTGATCGTACACTCCTCCGGCAAGTTGATGATCTTCACCCGGTTGTCCAACTGGCTCGTCTCATACTCGCTCTGTGCATAATACGGATTCGGTACTACGTTGATCATCGACAATACGTCTTCCGATGCCAACAAGCTGCCTTTCACCGTCGCAAATCGGTCCATGTTGAACCGATACATCGGATATGTCGCATTCGCCTGTGTGCCCGCATCAAACTTCTCGTACGGACGATTCACCCTGATCCGTATACGGGTCTCGGTCGGTATCAACCCTTCTTCTATGCTCAACAGTTTCTGTCCGTCTTGCAACCTCGGTATCATCACCCATGCACAACTACGCCATACCTGGAATAATTGCGATTGATTGGTCGTCTCCAACAAGTTCTTCAATGTCTGACCTTCATCATACGCAGGCAGTTTGAATGAGGCCGGCATGGTCTCTTCCGAACGGTTCACTCTCCATATGTATATATAATGCTTCCCTCCCCAACGCAATTCCTCCGAGTTGGCTGTGTATATCGCATCTGTCGAGGTCGGATTCCATATCATGTCACGTCCGTTCTCCCCGGCCAACCAGCTGTCTTCTCCAAACGCTATGTTCAATCGCTCGCCGGTCTCTACGTCTATCGCATATCCCGGGAACCATCCCATCCCCGTGCCCGTGCCGTCAGGCTGTCCGTTCTTGTCTACGCTCGGCGCTTTTCTCGGTGACAACCGTTTGGCTCCTCCTTGGGCCAAAACAGGGTCTTCCTGGGTCTCCAATACTACCGCACGCGTCCATTTGCTCTTGTCGTTCGTGAACACTAAATCTATGCTCGGCAGATAGTACAATTTGTTGCTGCCTTTGCCGGTCAGTTTCACCGATAGTTGATCATAGGCCGGCGCATTCCGTACGCTTGACGAACTCTTATAGGCGGTCAAACAATACGGCGCTATGATCCCGTTGATGATGCCTTCATAGGCCTGCTGATCGTCTACGCCCAAATAGTCGTTGTAGTAGCTTCCGGGGGGCTCGTTCGCATCGGATGTCCCGGCTCTGATCCAGTTGTAATCGTTCGGCACGTCCTGATCTCTGATGCCGTCTAACCATTTCTTGGTGCTGTCTCCAAACTCGATGCTCGCTCCTATAAATCCGTTCCCCATCGACGGTTGTTCGCCCGGATAGGCCACCTGACCTATCGTCACGGATATCCCCCATTCGGGTATTATCTGCTCATACGCCACTTTGATCACTTTGTCGCTCTCTACTACTTCTCCCGTGCTCAAATTCCGCAACTCCCATCTCAATGAATCTGTCTTGTATACGCTTGATCCGTCTTTGAATCTTAATTCGTAATCGCCCCCTTTCACATTCAACGGATCGACAACTTTGATGTTGACCGGCCCATATCCGCTCTTATACGTCAATTCCCCTTGTTTTACGTTCATCAATATCGCTTCTTCGCTGCTGCTCAACAAATCTGTGAAAAGCCCTCCGTTGCCTACACCGTCTACTCGCGTTATCTCCGGCTGATCGCCATATTGGGCATTCACTACCGTCCCTCCATTCTCGGGTTTGGGCTTGTGGGGTATGCCGCTGTATACTCTTATGTTCCCTACGGCTGCTTTCCGTGAAGCAAGATACGGCTTCTTCTGTCCGTCCAATGCATTCGGATCGTTCGGATCATACGTCTTGTAGTTGTTGTAAGCATACGCTATCGCTATGTAATAGTAGGTCTTGAAGTTTACCAATTGGGTAGTTCCTTCGGCAAATTTGTCTTCTGTGATACGAAAACTGTGTCTTACCCCTTTGTCCTCTCCGTTGACCATCAATTGCGGTACGTTTCCGTTCAGGTTCTCATCATAGGTGTAATTGACCAATTTGGTCACTCCGTCCGCAATGTCGCATTGCGCTACCAAGCGTGCTTTGTCCGGATTGTCCAAATCGGTCACCGATACCGTCTCGTCTTTTACCTGAAATATCTGATACCCTTGAAAACGGTAGGTCGCCAACGCTTTCTTGTCGGCTTCGGTCAATGGTACGCCGTTGAATGTGTCCGGCAATTGTATAAATGGATCCACTTCGGCATACTCATCCTGATAGTTGTTGCTCACCGGAAGGTTGTGCAACATGATGATCAATTCCCTGTCCAATTCCTGTATCGTCACTTCCGGTGCATCCGGCCCGTCCAATACTTTGAAACAGTTGTCAAACAAACTTTGGGCTTTGTCGTCGGCTACACGTAGCTTCTCTACCGATGCAAACGGCCCTCCGCTCAACGCTCGCTCCCATACCACTCCTACCGTGATGTCGTTTACGGCTCCCGGTTGCAAGGTGAACGGTCCTGCCGATTGAATAAACCGCCTGTCTCCGGGTGTGTTGCCGGCTGTCTGCTCGGTCCACAAAAATCCCGGATCTACACCTTTGGTCGACCAATGCACAGGATCGCTGTTGCCCGGAAACATGTGCGTGGCAAGTATCGTCCCGCCTTTGCCGTTGCCTCCATAGGTGAATGGTGAGTTGTCTCTCCAAAATCCCCGCATGTAGTTGTAATATTCCAGGGCTGAGTTGGGGTCGCCTTGTGGACCGCCTCCGCGGTTGTAGTAATTGAACAAAAACATCCCCATTCGCTCGTTATCCACTATCCCGTCGCCATATCCAAGACCCAATCCTTTGTATGGAATACCCCCTTGCGATAAGGCCAATTGTACGTTTGTCGTTAATGGATTGTCGATTCCGTCGTTGTCTTGATACGGACCTTCGAAAAAGTCAATCCCTATCGCAGGAGGTTGGTTGCCATACCCTTTTACTCCGTTCCCGTCTTCATCAAAGGCATCTCCGTTGTATGCATATCCCAATCCTCGCTGTACGTCACATCCGACATAATCATCATCCGAATATCCAAGGTCGGTGTCTGCCCATTGCCCAAAAAAAGTGTTCGTCAATGTAAAGGTCGAACGGTTGATTAAGGCATAATTGTAAAAGGTCATGTTGTTCACTTCGTCGTTCGTGGCAAATGCAAATGCCTGTCCTCTTATCTCCATCCCTATCGATGGTCCGTTGGTCTCGGTGTGTACGTTCCCTTTATCGTTGAAAATCCACCAATAGGTCACGTCGCCAAATAACCGTGGATCCCGCACTTTACGGCAATCTATCTCACCTTTCAAATCATAATACGGATAATCGCCCGACCCCTCCGGATCATATTGCCCGTCTCCGTCTACATCATAAAATGGGGCTAAGTAATAATCCTGCCCTAAACTCACATCTCCATGGGCAGGATAGTTCAATATAGATTCCGGTATGGTGTAATTGGCCGGTTCGGTCTTGCCGCTGTTCCACCATGCCACAAACTGATCCACTTCGTCGCGCGTGATGTAAAAGTATTTGTCCCATTTGGCACAGGTGGCTGCATCTATCTCGGCCGTATAAACATTCAACGGTCCGGGCCAAAAATCATTACCGCTTTGTCCGTATGTAAACGCCGCAAGTTTTAACTGCCCGTTTACGTCCAAACCTCCCATCCACAAGGCGCCGGCAAATATCGAAAACGATCCGCTTCCTTTCGGCACTTCATATCCGGATGTGCTCGTGGCCCGTTCCATCCACATCCCTCCCTTGGTACCGTCTATGCGGCATCTGACGTTGTTTAACTCCAAATAGGTAATGGCCGTTGCAGGCGAACATCCGGCCGTGAGCTTCGATCCGCTTTGTGCAACGTTGGAGGACTGATTGCCCTGTACTCTCCCACTTACATCCGGAGCACGGCCCAATAACCCTGCCGACATGACCATCATGCCACTTAACAAGGTTATTTTTAATTGTCGGTTTATTGGTTTCATACTCATTAATTTTCTCCTAAATTACTTTTCTTGTTTATTTTATCAAATTGTAATTTTCTATATGGTTGCGTTTTAAACATTAAATACTATCCTTATTTAACTAGCGGTTAAAAATTAAACATAACACCCAATCTGAATCTTCTAGGCAGGCTGTAATAGAAAGGATTCTGCAGTTTGATTGTGTAAAGATCTCTGAAAGATTGAGGATCTACCTGACCATTGATAAATGGTTGATAACGGTCGAAGGTCAGATAGCCATCATCATCGGGGTTTCCGGTAGTCGGATAAACATTGATAATGTTTTTAAAGTTAAATACATTCAGAATCTGGGCATATACATTGATATTTGCTGTTTTTCTCTCTCCCTCCTCGTTTTCTTTACCCCATTTCACTTCAAAATCTTTGTCTAATTTTAAATCAACTCCATAAGTCCAGGGCAAGCGGCTTCCATTTAGAGAACCAACGGTTTGTGTATTTCCTCCTGAATATAAAGCATAGCCAATGATATTGGACTGTTTGGTATATGGCGCTCCTGACCCTAATCTGAAAGCTATGTTGGCTCCAAAATTTTCTAAAATGGGTTTGTTGAACAACACCGGACCATTGTATTTTGAACCATCGGCAAAACGATAGTCCAAAACACCTGTGATTTGATGGCGTTGGTCATAATCTAATGGAAATACTGTTCTCAAGTTGGGTTGCCCACTATTTACCAAATTAAAGCTGGTTGTGGTACTTGATCCGGTACCATTGGCAAATTGCAGGGTATAACTTGCACGAAGCGAAACGTTTTTGACCCTTCTCAAATCATAAGCTACAGTGATACCTTTGACGGTTCCAAAATCAATATTATCATAAGTTGTATAAGTAACCGGGAAGGCACCCACCAATCTTCTCACTTGAATGAGATTTCTTAATTCTCGATAAAAAGCAGAAATTTTCAAAGATGAATAATTATTGATTTTTTGTTGGAAACCAATTTCATAATCGATTGTTTTCTCGGGTTTCAAATTGGGGTTATTTCTAATTCCGGAACTTCCATTGGTATTGGAAAAACCCGGAGATGCTTCCAAAAATTGATAATCGGTAGGATCCATACGGTTTCCTGAAGTAGGTCTTTGAGTCAAAATATCATAATGGGCAAAAAACAATGCTTCATCGGATATCGGGAAAGAGAAAGCCACACGAGGCATAGCATTGATTTGAGGTTTATAATCGGTAAAAGAAGCTGAAGTCAAGTCAGTGATAACTTTTCGTTTGTTAGGATCGACCAACCAGGGGGTAACACCATCATTATTGGCCAAAATAAGCGGGTCACTAATTTCAACACCATCCCTATTGTACCATGTGTTGGTTTTAGGATCACGATAACCGACGATATTTTCCGGTTTGGGATCATTTACATTTGAAACATACACCACATAATCACTGCCGATATTTGAAGGATGATTGTATTGAACCTCGCCGGCTTTAACTGTAGGGAATAAAGAATATTGGTCTATCAATACCGGTTGATTGGCGTCGAATCTGTCGACACGCAGACCGATATTGAAGATCAAATCGTCAAAAGCAAATTTATCTTGAATAAACACTGCTGAGTAGATTGGCTGGAAAGAAGGTATTAAACGTTTTTTGTAACCATTCTCATCCACCTGATTGAAATAATCATCTATTGTAGGACGTCCATTGATACGATTACCCACGTGATCATAACCATAATAATAAACAAAAGAATTTCCATTGTTTAATAGTTCATCGGCACTAAAATAAGACAACTTCCAAACATCCGGACCATAAGAATCAAAGTCAATAAAATCGGTACCATCAACTTTCAAGCCCAAGGACTTTCTGAGTTCTTTGTCAAAATGAGTTTGAGAAGCTCCGTCATAAAGACGGTTATATGTATAAGTCCAATAATCACCGGTAGTATCAATATACGGATTCGATTTGTCCAACTGTTGTATGTGGGAATTCACCAGGTTTCTACCCAAATTCCACAAACCTACCGGATAGACCGTATGTCTACGGTCGTCTCTTTGATCGAACTCAAAACCGAAAGTAATAGCATGGTCTTTTATTTCTGCCGAACCAATTGCACTTATGCGGAACTGAGAGTTGTTGATTCTTGTGTATTCATTCCACTGACGACCGGGAGATCTCCACATATCATAAATATTTCGGGGTTGATCACCATTTAATAAACCTCCACCTTGTCTAACGTTGACTGCATTATCATAATAACCCTCTACCTGGTCATACAATTCATAATATCTTTTGGTGTAATTGGCCAACACCGGGTTAATCAAACTGTCATACTCGTAATTAAGAGCTATTTGCTGATAGTTTACATGTTCATAAATATCCGGAATTTGATCGCCGGTAACATCAACGGGCTGATAAAAGTTTTGGTATACAGATGTAAATTTACCGTAATAACCATAATGAGTCAAACGATCTTTGTGTGAATCATCTTCTCTTAAAATTTTATTTTTTGAATAATCCACCTGAAATGAAATATAGGCGTTTTTGATCAACGATGCCGATTCTTCGCTTTCACCATCGTTTTGATTGTTAAATCTTTGAGTGAAACGTCCAAACACCCTCCAGGTATTATCAATGCGATGAGGGTTGTTCATATAATTAAACAATGAATAATCAAAAATATATTCATTTCTGTCTCTATAATCCCAGCTTCCACCAAAAGTCAAATTAATGTTTTTAGTGGCATTGAAGTCCAATTTTCCGGCCAGGTTAATTCCCCTCCTTGCAACATTTTCACGATAAGCTTGCTTTTGAAAGTCATTCAAGCGTGTATATTCTGCATTTAAATAGGTTCCGCTAATCTGACCCGACGGACGTAAAGGATCATTTATAATCGAGCGCAATACTTCATCTTTAACTTTCCATGCTCCAATGGCACTCGGTCTGTCATCGACATCGGAAGAAAGTTCGGTAGAAATAAAAAATCCCACCAAAGGTTCTTTATTCCCCGCAGAATCTTTTTTCATAAACAATGGACCTGATAAGTTTAAGGCCAAAAGATTGGTTCCAAATTTATCCAAGCCGTATACATTATCCCCTATTTTAAACCCGGATGAAAAATACTCGGCACCTCCAAAGAATTCTTTTGATGCTCCTCTTGTAGTAATACTGATCACACCACCGATAGCATCACCATACTGGGCAGGCAAACCACCGGTGATAACCGTCACCTGCTCTATGGCCGCTTTTGGCAAAGCTTGAGATCCCCTTACTTTAACACCATCTATATAGACCCAGGTTGCTTCATCACGTGCCCCCCTTATGTTTATTGAATTGGAACCATCATCTTTTGTATATACCCCGCCAACAGTGGATGCAACAGAAGTAGCATCACGACCTGCCAATTTTTGAATGTCTTCACGTGTGACCGTTCCTCCCGATGAAGTTTGGTCTTTTGAAATTAAAGGCACTTCATATTCAATCACTTCAAACGCCTGTAATTCTATACCTTGTGAAAGTTTCACGTCCTGGAATGTAATTTGGTTAGCACTTATTACCACACCGGCTATTTTAACCGATTGATACCCCACGTATGAAACTTGTAAATCATATTTTCCGGGCGGTATAGAACTTATGGTATATTTACCGTCAAAATCGGTTTGCGTTCCTGCCACTTGATTGCCATTTAACGTTAAAACAACATTGGCAAAAGGCAAGGCCTCACCCGTTTCTTTATCTAAAATTTTCCCTTTTAATGTTCCTTGACCTACTTGAGCCCAAGTTTGTCCGATTGATACAATCGATAAAGCTAAAACAATAAACTTTTTCCACATATTGTTAATGTTATTTTATGCCATATTTCAAGGTCGTAAAAATAGAAAAATATCTTTAAGTTTAACAAATTTTATGTTAAGTTCTTTTAACACCTTGTTTAAAATCTACTGATATTCAAACGGTTACCTTTTGTTTCTTTTGTTCATTTTTTTTGTTTTTTTTAAATTTTTCTTCATTCTTTTACGAGTGGCTTTGGTTTGAATATTCCAATGTCTTTCTTTTGCTTTTTCGATAGCTTCTTCCTGGGCTTTCTTTTTTTCTTCTTCTTGTTTTTCAAGTTGTTTTTTTCTTTGCTTTAACGCTTTTGATTGGGCTTGACATTGTGAAAGCCCCAAAGACAGTGATATGGCTACCAAAAGCATAAATGATAGCCGGATTGTTGAAATTGTTTTAAATTTGTAAAAAATATATCTGATCATCATGGCAAAAAAAACAAAATATTTGCAAATACTGCTAATTTTCATGATCTTGTTTGGCCTTCATTGTTCAAAAGAATATCAAGGACAAGTACCCTATGTTCCGGTTAATATTACAATAACAACCAGTGATCCTGAATTTTTTGATTTAAATGCGGTGGGTGGATGGACTTATATCACCGGAGGTTCAAGAGGCATTATTGTTTACCGCTATTCTCAAGATGAATTTCGCGCCTATGACCGTCATTGTCCGTATGACCCAGCCAGCAGCTGCGCTTTGGTGTCTGTGGACGCCAACAATATAGAAGCCAGTGACCCTTGTTGTCAAAGCGCCTTTATACTTTCTACCGGACAACCGGTAAGAGGACCTTCTTCTTTTCCTTTAAAGAGTTATCAAACTTCATTTGACGGCACAGTGTTACGAATCACAAACTGACCGGCTATTAATTACTTTTTATCCATTTAGCCCTGTATTCATTTCCTTGATTGTCTATAAATTTTAAAATATAAATGCCTGATTCCAAACTTTTTATATCCAATGTCAATTTAGTTTCGCCCGCAACAACAACTTTTAAATGTTGCCGTCCATCTATTCCAACACATTCGATTGTTCCTTTTTGAGGCATTTGCCATTCGACATTTAACCTGTCATGAGCGGGATTAGGATAAAATTTAAATTCATTAACATAAAATTCATCAACCCCTGTGCAAGTATTGACATCTACAAAAACGGAGTCCATGCCAATACATCCCATAGAATCGGAAATTTGTACCGAATAATACCCTTCATTGGCCAAAGTGGCATTAAAAATGACAGGATTTTGTTGAGTTGAAGTAAATCCGGCAGGACCTGTCCACATCCAACTGACAGAGGCCGGATTTTGCTCATTCAATAAAATATATCCGCCTTCACAAACAGGAGTGTTCGTCAAAATGACCGGATCCGGTGACATTACATAGAGTTGAATTGAATCGGTTTTGACAAAATTTATAATGGAATTGCTTGGCGTAAAACGTGTCATTTCATTTACAACAGAAAAATTTGAGTTTGCATTACGCCCGGGTATCGTCACTGCATAGTTTCCTGCAGCATTTTCCAAGCCCATAGTTTGAGGAGTGGAGTTATATGCCGTATTCTTTATGGAATGGATTTCAATAACGTTGGTACTTTCATAAAGCTTGATTTGCACGATTACCGTGTCGGCTGCAGATCCACAGCAATGTCTTACACTGTCAAAAGTTACCACAAATACTTGATTGGGAGCACTTCCCGTAAGAGCATATCTTACTGTACCTCCGGAAGTAGGATCCAAATCTGCCCATGCAAAAGCTATTAAATTATTGGGTTGCAAAGGATCGGGCAATGATTGGCCGGAACAACATCCGTCATTGGTTTGATTTGGAAAAGCCAAAAAACCATTGGAAGATATTTGTATTTGATTGTATGTTGTGCCAAAAAAATCGAAATTAAAGTTCAATGATATTGGTGCAGAGATGTCATCATCGCCCAAAACAACCGATGTGCCCGGTGTAGTGTCCCAACTGACCGGAAGTCCTGTTTGAACAGAATAACCCACCAAGGTATCGTTATAGCCCAAATAAATCCAATGATTGCCTTTACCTGCCGACATAGGATCAAAAACATTACCGTTAATGCCCGGGCCATTCAACAAATAGCCTGAAGGGGCACAAAATTCTATGGTGTCGGCCGGACTATTAACACAATAAATTGTATCATTTATATTGACAAATCCTTGTATGTTTTTCGAAACAAAAATATCGTCGACATAGATTCCATCATAATTGTTATCGTAATCGTCAATTGAATTAAAATAAAAGCGAATTAATACGGTATCTTGAGCATATGAAGAAATGTCAATACTGTAATGAAACCAGCCGGAAGAAGATGATCCCAAATTATTGTCTGAAGAAGCCAATATTTGAAAAGTTTGACCACTGTCTTTACTAATCTCCACTTGTAAAACATCATATGGACAGATATTATTTGTACCACATTCATTTTTTATAAAAGTATTGAATTCCAAGATAATTTTTTCTGACGGGTTATTTAATACCGGCAAAATGAGCATGGGAGAATGCATTGCACCGGATACTGTCAAATTGGGATTGTCGAAAACACATCCATTGCCGGAGAATATAGCCGCACCCGGAGCAGAGTGCCCAACCGAATTGTTATTGGCACAAGTTGCCGTATATATCCATGTGCCATTAACAGTATCTGCAAGTGACATTTGACCAAGATTATTTGCAAAAGGTTCATAAAACAAAGTATCAAGACAAACGGTGTTTTGTGACCGGACAATTGTTAATGACATTAAAAAGACGTTCACAAACCATAAAATTTTTTTCATAGGAATAATTTTAACATTTATGCAATAAAAATAAAAAAAATAAAAATTGAAACCAAATATCGAATTAGTTTCTATTGCATTTTATAATAAAACGACAAATTGACTTTTCTAAAAAGAAATGCTCAAACTTGTTCTGTAATCATGAAATAGTTTATCGATAGGTACTATCGGACGAGAATCATATATGTTTTGATATAAAATCCGGAAACCAACATGATTTGTCAATTTAAACACTATTTCAAAGCTTCCGGCCAAACGGTAAGAATTTAAAGGAGCACCCAAAAATGGTTGATAATAAACGCTTACATCTACTCCGATTTTTGGTTTGATGATATCTTTTTTAAAACTAAAATACATGTTTGCTCTGGATCTTTTCACCTCTATTGTTTGAGGGTTGACCGGTTGCAACTCTTCTGCGACTCCGGAATAATTCCAGCGTTCGAATTCATATAACACACCCAATCCTGAATACATTCCGGTAGTATTATCTGACAAAAATCTAATACGAAAGTTTATGCCACCGGCATATTTATTTTCCATGCCTCTTGGATTGTGCCAATGAATCTGAATATTTGGCTCATATTCTATTTTTCTTTTATAATGTATGTTTACATATTCGATGTATACAAATCCTCCGCTTAAAATTTTTTCTTTTCCAAAAACACTATATTCTATCTTATTGGCAAGAGTCAAGCCATGCTTTTTTAATCTGAAGGACAAATCAGAAATATTTTCTAATTCAATTAAATCGTTTTTTAAATTTCTATAACGTAAAAACGGATTAAATTCACCTTTTAAAACTTGTGTTGTATCCAATATTACATTGAAATTTTCGGTATGTAATACCTGTGCGGACAGATGAATTGAACTTAACATCAAAAAAAACAAGCTTGACTTTATATTTAAGCGCATAAGATGAATTTTTCAAAAAGAAATGATTTTTTTTACATTTGCTTGACAATTTTTATAGCAAATGAAAAGAAATTTTTTTGTTTTTTACATTATTGCTTTGGGAGCATTATTTATATTTTCCTGTAAAAACGACCTGCAAAAGGATAATGTTAATCCTGATGAAAGTGTTGATTCAATAGGTAGTTTTGATTCAAAAGATTCTGTTCGTCTCGAAAAGGTTTTAAAAATTTTCAAAACATTGCCTTCTCCTATAGAAATGGCTATAGCATTTGAACAATCTGGTCTGACTTACCCGGAAAAAATCATGCACGATTATCTTCGGGCGCAAAAATATAACACCACTTTTTCTCAGGCATTAAATCTTGGTGTTTATGGTGCTGATATGAGTTTTGCTGCTGTATTTAACAAACCACAACAAAGTATTTATTACATGGGAGCAAGCAAAATTTTAGCTCAAAACTTAGATATCGCTGCCGCTGTTCCTCAAGAAGTTATAGAAAAACTTGAAAGAAATCTCGGTAATAAAGATACTTTGAATCAAGTAGTTGCTGAAACATATTGGTCGGTCAATGCATATTTGAACGATAACCAAAGACAGGAAGTTTCTGCTCTTGTTTTGGCTGCCGGATGGATAGAAGGAATGTATATTGGTACTTCTATTGCTTTGCTAAGACCGGATAAAACAAAAGAGATACAAGACCGTTTGGCAGAACAAAAATTGTCATTCAATCATTTGATAGAATTGTTAAATACTTTTTCCAATGACAGCGACATTGGAAAAATATTGGAATGGTTGCAACCTGTTGAGAACGCATATAAAAATATTGAATATGTCATTACTTCTACCGTTGTAACAGAAAAAAATGCCGATGGTATTGCTGAGATTGGCGGTACTAAAACGCTCCAATACACATTGGATGACATCAAACAATTACACGAAGCCATTAAAAATGTAAGAAACAAAATAGTATCTCTATAAATCATTTGAATATGCAGTATAAAATTATTTTCATTCTGTCTTGTTTTCTGTTTATTTCATCAAAATCTTTTTCCCAGTGCAAGACATTTACCAAAAAAAACTGCTTGCCCCAACTGCAGCCCTATATCTTTACCGGAAAATATTTAGGTGATGTGTTTGTTCCCGGAGGAGCAGGCGAAGTGGAGATGACCTTTCAAAAGGGCATTCAATACAAGTTATTTGTGTGCCACCAGGATGTGATCAAAAAAGTCCGGTTCAAAGTACTTGACAAAGACAGAAAAGTTATCTTTGACAGCAAGGAAGAAGACGTTAATTTTTTTGAATTTAAAGTAAATCAAACGCAAGATTTAATCATTCAGGTTTTTGCATTGGCCCAAAATAACCCTGATGAATTGGTTCCACAAGGGTGTGTATCAATAGTTGTCGGGTATAAAAAATAAACTTCCTTTTTTTAACAAACGGGTTTACTGAAAACAAAAGATTTCTTTTATTTCACAATAAATATTGGGTTAAAAATTCTTTGACCGGTTTTGGAAAGGCCAACTTTTTTAATCCGGATTTATTTTTCCAAACTAATGAATTTTCTATATTCTTTGGCAAATCTTCTACCATCAGCTTATAAAAACCTATGTTAAGTTTTTTATGAGTCAATAAATGAGTGGTTTTTGAAAGGATGTAAGCATTGTTCGCAATTTCACCGGAAATTCTGGGTAATTCCCATAATCCTTTCCAAATGGAACTATCATCCCTTTTTACCAAAGCAATTTTTTTATCTCTTTCAATCAATGCATAATAGATTTCCTCAATAACCGGTTTGTTTTTTTTCTTAGAAAAAGGAAGTACCTTATAGGCATTGAATGTATAGGCAAAACAATACCGGGTTACCGGACACTTTATACATACCGGTTGGGAGGGGAGGCAGACCATTGCACCAAGTTCCATCATCGCTTCGTTAAAACTTGCAGAATTTTGATTGCCCATGAATTGGTAAGCCAAAAGAAAATAACGTTTATAGGCGGCATTAGACGAAATATCGTCGGCAACTCCAAAAATTCTCGAAATAACCCGATAAACATTCCCGTCTACCACAGGCACTTTTTCACCATAGCATAATGAACTGATGGCAGCCGCCGTGTACCTTCCCACACCTTTTATTTTTAACCATTCATGAAAATTACCGGGCCATTGGCCGTTTCTGTCAAAATAAATTTGTTTTGCTCCCTCATGCAGGTTTTTGGCACGAGAGTAATATCCCAGCCCTTCCCACATCTTCATCACATCATCTCTGTCTGAAGTTGCCAAAGATTGTAAATCAGGAAATCTTTCCAAAAACCGAAGATAATACCCTAATCCTTGGTTAACACGTGTTTGTTGAAGGATTATCTCACTGATCCAAATTTTGTAAGGATCTTTTGTTTGCCTCCAAGGCAAATCCCTTTTATTTTGTTCGAACCATTCGATAATTTTGGATGAAATCTCCATGAGAAAAACTTACGAATCATTAGAGGATTCGGAATTATGTTGCAAAATCAAATTACCTGCTTCTTCTTTTGAGAGTAACGGTTTTAGCCCTTGTTTTTCGGCTTCTTCAACCACAAAATCATATGCCTGGTCAAATTCATTTTTTATTTTTCCATCAAGAACGGCATCTTTCAATCGGTTTTTCAAAATGCCAATTTCTTTCCCCGGTTTTAATCCGAAAATTTTCATGATGACATGGCCATCAAGCACCGGTTTAAAATTCCTGATTTGATCTTTTTCTTCAACTTCTTGAATTTTACGAATTACTTTGTCGAAATTTTCGGAATATTTTTTCCTTTTAACAGGGTTTTTAGAAGTCACATCGGCTCTGCATAATGTCATTAAGTCATCCAAATCATCTCCTGCATCATAAATCAAACGTCTCACAGCCGAGTCAGTCACGTTGTCATTTACCAAAGCAATAGGACGCAAATGCATGCGAACCAACTTTTCGACGTAACGCATTTTTTGGTCCAATGGAAGTTTTAAACGCTTAAATATGGCCGGTACCATACGGGCGCCGACTTCTTCATGTCCATGAAAAGTCCAACCGTGTCCGGGTTCGAATTTTTTTGTGGGCGCTTTGCCTATGTCGTGTAATAGAGCTGCCCAGCGCAACCAAAGATTTTCGGTATGTTTTGAGATATTGTCGAGCACTTCCAGGGTATGGTAAAAATTATCTTTGTGCATTTTGTTGTCAATGGATTCCACACCTTGTAAACGGCATAATTCCGGTAGAATAATTTCCAAAAGTCCTGTCTGATACAAGTATATAAATCCTTTAGATGGTTTAGGAGATAAAATAATCTTGTTCAGTTCGTCGGTAATTCGCTCACGACTGATAATTTTCAATCTTTCTTTGTTTGTTTTAATGGCCTGAAATGTTTCGGGATGCAATTCAAAGTCCAATTGTGTCGCAAACCTGACTGCACGCATCATTCGCAAAGGATCATCACTGAAAGTGACATTTGGATCAAGGGGTGTTCGAATAATTTTATTTTTCAGATCTTCCAAGCCATTGAACAAATCGACAATTTCTCCCCATGTTTCTTCTTTCAACGATACGGCCATGGCATTGATGGTAAAATCTCTTCTTTTGAGATCGTCTTCGAGAGTTCCCGGATCGACCTTTGGTTTTCTTGAGTTTTTGGAATAAGATTCTTTTCTTGACCCCACAAACTCTATATCCATTCCATCGTAATGAAACATCGCCGTGCCGAAATTCTTAAAAATATTCACCTCTTTTATTCCTAACTCAGAGGCCACCAGAGCGGCAAATCCGGGGCCATCGCCCACCACCATAAAATCAATGTCTTTCTTGTAATTTCGTTTCAATAGAAAATCCCTGACATAACCACCAACAATATAAACATCAACTTTATTTTTTGCGGCTAAAGCAGCCACTTTTTGTATTATTGGCAATTGTAATGCGGTTGTATCGATTTTCATTTGTCAGGTTTGTGCAAAATTAAGGTTTTCAAAAAGTAAATTATTTTTTCAGGTAAATCATAAAAAAGTGGTTCCGGCAGGAATCGAACCTGCATTTAGAGTTTAGGAAACTCCCGTTCTATCCATTGAACTACGGAACCAAATTTTATCTGACGTTAGCCCCCGGATCGATTGATGATTCGGGAGAGACAAACACCAAACGACCGCTTTTATCTTCGGCCATCAGAATCATTCCTTCTGATTCGATACCTCTCAGCTTACGCGGTTTAAGATTTGCAACTACCACAACATCTTTACCCGGTAAGGATTCCGGTGTATAATAATTTGCAATGCCGGACACAATGGTTCTGATTTTTTCACCGGTATCTACTTTCAACACCAGTAATTTGTCAGCTTGCGGGTGTTTTGATGCTTCCAAAATTTTGCCCGTTTTGAGTGAAATTTTGGCAAAATCGTCAAATTCACAGAAGGATTCAGAGGTTTCGCTTTTGTTAGTATGTTCAGATGGATCTTGTATCGTTTTTTTCAGTTTTTGTATTTGATTTTCAATCATATCATCCGTAATTTTCTCAAACAACAACTTATTGGCATTCAATTGATGTCCATTCGGAATAAGTACTGGTTCATTAAAACTTTTACAGGGTTGCAAATTTAACATTTCATACATTTTTTTGGAAGTAAAAGGCAAAAAAGGTTCTGTCAAACATGCCAAATGGGCAATTCCCAGCAAGGCGTCTTGAAGTACATCGCGCGTTTGACCGGGATTCGACGCAAACGTTTTCCATGGCTCGTGGTCAGACAGAAACTTGTTGATTTGCCTTGCCACATCCATTACATCTTGAAGGCCCTGACGAAATTTAAATTTAGACAATGATTTTTCCAAAGAATCATATCCGTCGGACACAACCTTTTTTAAATCCTCATTGACAAAATCGAGATATTGTTGACCGGTTTCTATTTTTCCATGAAAATATTTATGCATCAAAACCATCACCCTATTGACCAAATTGCCCAAAATGGCAACAAGTTCGTTGTTGACTTTTGCCTGATAATCTTTCCAGGTAAATTCGCTATCGGAGGTTTCCGGCATTTGCGACAATAAGACATATCGTAGTTCGTCTTGTTTTCCGGGAAAATCTTGCAGGTATTCGTGTAACCAGACAGCCCAATTGCGAGAAGTGGAAATTTTTTGCCCTTCAAGGTTCATAAATTCCATTGCCGGCACATTCGAAGGCAATTGATATCCCCCGTGAGCCATCAACATTGCAGGAAAAATCAAACAATGAAAAACGATATTGTCTTTTCCTATAAAATGTATTATCTCACTCTCTGATGCTTTCCAATAGTTTTCCCATTGATTGGGGAGATGATTTTTTGTAAAGGAAATATATCCCAAAGGTGCATCAAACCAAACATATAGAACCTTGCCATCATAACCGGGCAAAGGTACTTTAACACCCCAGTCGAGATCTCTGGTCATGGCTCTGGGTTGCAGACCTTGTTGCAACCAACTTTTACATTGCCCATATACATTTATTTTCCAATCATTTTTGTGTGATTCGACATATTCCTCGAGCTTATCTTGAAATTTATCCAAAGGCAAATACCAGTTTTTTGTTTTCTTCAAAACCGGCTTTTTCCCGGTTAGTACCGACACAGGATTGATTAAATCGGTTGGATTTAAAGTGGATCCGCATTTTTCGCATTGGTCTCCATAGGCCTTTTCATAACCACATTTCGGACATGTGCCTTGAATATATCTGTCAGCTAAAAATTGTTGGGCCTCTTCATCAAAAAACTGTTCTGTTTCGATTTCTTGAAATATTCCTTTTTTATAAAGTTCAAGAAAAAATTCTTGAGAAAAATCATGATGGACAGGCATCGATGTTCGTGAAAAGACGTCAAATTCTATCCCAAAATCTCTGAAGCTGTCATGAATGATTGTATAATACTTGTCTATGACATCTTGAGGAGAAATATTTTCTTTTTTTGCTTTTAAAGTAATCGGGACTCCGTGTTCATCCGTGCCTGAAACAAATAAAACATCCTCTCCCTTCAATTTTAAAAACCTTACATATACATCCGCAGGCAAATAACAACCTGCCAAATGTCCAATATGAATAGGGCCATTGGCATAAATCAGCGCAGCAGTAACAAGTTTTCTATTGTTTTTTTTTTCGGTCATTGTAGTATTCTAAACAATATTTACCGGCAAAGTTAATGTAAACTTTGGGATTTCTGTTCATTCGAAAATTATTTGAACAAACCGACAAAAAAACCGGTCAAAATTGACCGGCCATTTCAATTTTAAAAGGTTTTCATTGACCAAAAAAATCAACCGGATCGCCTTGTATTATTTTTTCTGTCCGAAATCAAAAGTTTCTAAAAACTTGGTGGTAAAATTTCCTTTGAGAAAATCTTTGTTTTTCATCAATGCCTGATGGAAAGGAATGGTAGTTTTCACTCCTTCTATGATGTATTCTTCAAGAGCTCTTTCCATTTTACTGATGGCTTCTTCGCGCGTTTGAGCCACCGTAATTAATTTTGAAATCATCGAATCATAGTAGGGAGGAATGACATAACCGGCATACACATGAGTGTCGATTCTGACACCATGACCTCCCGGAGCATGATAATTAGTAATTTTACCGGGCGAAGGGGCAAAATTATTGAAAGGATCCTCAGCATTTATCCGGCACTCAATAGAGTGTAACAATGGTTCATAGTTTTTTCCGGAAATAGGCACACCGGCCGCTATTTTGATCTGTTCTTTGACCAAATCGTAGTTGATGACCTCTTCGGTAATGGTATGCTCTACCTGAATACGTGTATTCATTTCCATGAAATAGAAATTGCGGTCTTTATCGACAAGAAACTCAATTGTACCTACACCTTCATAACCAATATACTCGCAAGCTTTGACCGCTGCTTCTCCCATTTTTTTTCTTAGTTCGGGGGTCATAAAAGGAGACGGAGTTTCTTCCACCAATTTTTGGTGTCTTCTTTGAATGGAACAATCCCTTTCGGAAAGGTGACATGCTTTGCCGTATTGGTCACCGGCGATTTGAATTTCAATATGACGAGGTTCTTCAATAAACTTTTCCATATAGATGCCGTCGTTGCCAAAAGCCGCTTCGGCTTCCTTCCTGGCTTGATTCCATGCCGATTCGAGTTCTTCTTCATCCCAAACCACACGCATCCCCTTACCTCCACCTCCGGCAGTAGCTTTAAGAATGACGGGGTATTTTATTTCTTTGGCAATTTCCTTGGCTTCTCCCAAACTGTTTATAACACCATCAGAGCCGGGAATCACGGGCACTCCGGCTTTTTTCATTGTAGCTTTGGCCGTGGCTTTATCTCCCATGGCTTCAATCTGTTCGGGGGTAGAGCCAATAAATTTTATTCCGTGTTCTTTGCAAATTTTTGAAAACTTGGCATTTTCCGACAAAAACCCATACCCGGGATGGATGGCATCGGCATTGGTAATTTCTGCTGCCGCAATAATATTGGCTATGTTGAGATACGAAAGTTTGCTTTGCGGTGGACCAATACAAACGGCTTCATCGGCAAACCGGACCGGCAAGCTGTCTCTATCGGCAGTTGAATATACAACCACGGTTTTGATGCCCATTTCTTTGCAAGTACGGATCACCCTCATGGCAATTTCGCCACGATTGGCTATCAAAATTTTTTTAAACATACTTTTTGATTAGATAGGTTCTACTAAAAACAAAGGTTGATCATACTCAACAGGTGTAGCATCATCTACCAATATTTTCACTATTTTTCCGGACACTTCCGATTCTATTTCATTAAAAAGTTTCATGGCTTCAATCACACATAAAACATCGCCGGGCTTAACAATACTGCCTACCTCAACAAAAGGATCTTTGTCCGGAGCAGGTCTGCGATAAAACGTTCCAATCATAGGCGATTTGATGGTAATGAGATTTCCGGATTGATTTTCTTTTGTTTCTTGCTTGGGTGGTTGTTGTGCCGGAGCAGGTGCGGGTGTTTGAGCCACCATGGGTTGTGGTGCGGCAACGACAGGTTGCTGAGAAACAGGCGCCTGTGTTACAATAATTTGTTCGGTGGCTTTGTTTTTATCTTTGGGCTGAGCCTTGATGGTGATTTTAAAATCTTTGGTTTCGAGCTCAACTTCACTCACGCCCGATTTTGCCACAAATTTGATCAGATCTTGAATTTCGTTTAATTTCATATGCGATATTTTTTGCAATAATAAAAATTTCTTTTTTAGTAGGCCCACTTAAGGTAAACCGATCCCCACGTGAAACCTCCTCCAAAAGTAGAAAGAATCAGATTATCTCCTTTTTTCAATTGATTTTCCCATTCATAAAGACACAAAGGTATGGTTCCCGAAGTAGTATTTCCGTATTTGTGAATGTTGATCATTACCTTCTCTTTAGGTAACCCCATCCTTTCGGCAGTAGCATCGATGATTCTAAGATTGGCTTGATGTGGAACAAGCCAGGCAATATCATCGGGTTTTAGACCGTTCCTTTCCATGATTTCAGCTGAAACATCCGCCATGTTTGTGACGGCAAACTTAAAAACTGTGCGACCTTCTTGATAAACATAATGCTCTTTGGCATCAATGGTTTCGTGTGTGGGTGGTTTGCATGAGCCACCGGCTTTTTGATGTAGATAATGCCTGCCGGACCCATCGCTTCGCAAAATGCTGTCTAATACGCCATATCCTTCGTAATTGGGTTCCAATAATACAGCACCGGCACCGTCACCGAAAATAATGCAAGTTGCCCTGTCTTGATAATTGATAATTGCCGACATTTTATCGGCACCCACTACTACAACTTTTTTATGAGTTCCGGATTCAACATACTTAGCACCCGTGACCAATCCATAAATAAAACCCGAACAAGCAGCATTAATATCAAATCCAAAAGCATTGGTAGCTCCAATTTTATCGCAAATGACATTTGCGGTTGCAGGAAAAATCATATCACCGGTAACCGTGCAACAGATCAATAAGTCAATTTCCGAGGGAGAAATCCCACGTTTTTTGCATAATTCCAATACGGCAGGAACAGCAAGATCCGAAGCTCCCTTGCCTTCCCCTTTTAATATCCGCCTTTCTTTTATTCCGGTTCTTTCTGTAATCCACTCGTCAGTGGTATCGACCATTTTTTCCAACTCTTTGTTGGAAAGAACATAATCGGGAACATATCCTCCGACGGCGGTGATGGCTGCGGTAATTTTATTCATGTACAAGTGCAATTTTAATTTTTTCAGACAATCCGGCTTCGGCAACCTCTTTGGCTAAGTTGAGCATATTGGATATTGTGGATGCATTGGAAATTCCGTGACCTACAATAACGGGAGCATTAATTCCGAGTATGGGAGTTCCTCCGTAGTTCTCAAAATTGAACCGTTTAAAATAATCGTCCTCAAGATTTCTTTTCTTTATCAAGGTATAGAAAGCTTCAGCCGTTTTTAAAACAACATTTCCGGTAAAACCATCGCAAACAATCACATCGGCTTTATCGATAAATAAATC
Organism: Vicingaceae bacterium; assembly: GCA_026003395.1. Lineage (NCBI taxonomy): Bacteria > Pseudomonadati > Bacteroidota > Flavobacteriia > Flavobacteriales > Vicingaceae > Vicingaceae bacterium. Next base: position 82,540 of record BPHE01000007.1, on the reverse strand, counting down.
ACGCCCCTCAACATTTCCAACAAAATTGAAATCTCCGGAGTTTTTCATCAAGCGGTAAGCAGCCTGCGTAAGCATGTTTCCTTTCTCTTCTTCTTCGCCGATATTTAAAAGCCCGACTCTTGGATTGTCTATATTCAAAACATTTTTAGCATAAATTGATCCGAGAATGGCAAATTGGTAAAGCACATCGGGTTTGCAATCGGCATTTGCCCCAACATCCAATAAAATATTTACGCCGCCTTCTTCTTTTGGTAAAATAGAGGTAATACAGGGACGAATGATGCCCTCAATAGGTTTTACAGTGTACATGGCAGCCACGATCATAGCCCCGGTGTTGCCGGCCCCGGCAAAAGCATCGATTTTTTTGTTTTTAAGATAATCAAATCCAACCATAATGCTCGATAAGGGCTTTTTGGGCAAGGCCTTGGTAGGGTGTTCTCCCATTTCGATTACTTCGGGGCAGTCTACTATATGAATATTTTTTTGTATCGGATAAGACGAGAGTTCTCTTTCTAAGTCGGATTTCCTTCCAAACAAATAAAATTCCACCTGCCCTTCCCACTGTTTGGCAGCTAAGACAGCACCCGCTACGGTCTCACGGGGAGCATAATCGCCCCCCATGGCATCCAACCCAATGTTTAGCTTCATTTCGATAAAAACTACTCTTGAGCAGTTTTATCCATTACTACCTTGCCTCGATAATAGAGTTTTCCTTCATACCAATAAGCCCGGTGAAACAAATGGGGCTGACCGGTCACAGGACAAATGGCAATGGTCGGCGCTGTTGCTTTGTAATGAGTTCTTCTCTTGTCTCTTCTGGTTTTCGAATGTTTACGTTTTGGATTTGGCATAACGGTATATTTTAATGGTTAACAATTATTCTACCTGGTAATTTTTTAATATTTTGATTATTTCGCTATTGCATTGATCTATCTCGTGTGCCCTTTTAATAGGTATTTGCAAAATTATGGATTCATATATAAAATGGGAGAGATCGATTTCGGAGGTGTCTTCATTTACATACATAACCACATTCTCATCGTCTTCATAAATTTCAGGTTCTGAAATTTCCGGAGAAAACTTGATTATTAACCGGTCTTTAAATTTCAATGATATTTCATAAGGGTCAAGACAACGGTCACATGGACAAAAAACACTTCCGTGAAAATCAAAATCTAGCACCATCAACTTATTGTGTTTGCTAAGATTGAGATCAATGTCTATATTTTCACCATCCAATTGATCCCATCCCATATTCTTAAAAAACGACTCTCCAATATGAAAATCATATTGATGATCACCGTCTTTCAGCCCTGCTAAGGGCAAAATATATTCTTTGTATTTGAAATCCTTTTCTTTCATAAAAATGTGGGCAAAGTTAAAAAAATAATTTAATTTGAAAGTTTTCTAAATTTTTCAGGTAAGCATAAACATAAATGCCAATACGCTGTATTGGCATTTATTGTTCTAAATCAATAAACAAAGGATTGCTTATGCTTTCCTAACCTTCTTTTACAAATGTGTGATCTACAATTTGATATATTATTTATCGGTACTTTTGTCGGTGTATTTTGATATTAAATCTATTGTAGAACATAGGTGAAACCGATGCCTGTATTGATTAACAAGATCTGCTGGCTAAATCTTTCATTCTCAACAGTTTTACTACCGTTGATTGTAGATTCGACCGTAGTAGAGAAATATGGTTTGGATGAAATGACGCCACCGTATAAGTTTATAGAAAAATTTTCCGAAACAAAATATTTAAAAGCAAGTTCAAAATTATATTGAAATGATGTAACGCTCGAAGAATTTTCATAGATTTTCATGTTGTAAAAAGGCCCGCTCACCCTTACATCAATATAGGGAGATTTTACATTTAACAAACCAAAAACGCCCTTTGTTTCGAGTTTAAATTTTTGGCTGATGCTAATAGTGGAATAAAGGCCTATTCCGGCATTTAACAAACTCCACTTTCCTCCATCTACGGATATACTATTGTAACTTATTCCGGAAGAGTTAAGCGCATCCTCAAATTCATAGGCAAAAATATAATTGTCAAATTGATTGGTGGTAGAGGCGATTCTGATTCCCAGGCCAATTTTATTTTTGAAATAATATCCTCCTTCGATGCCAAAATTTGATCCAACCAGGGCATATCCGTTATACAAATAATCTCCCAAAGGTATGCCCAAACCAACAAAAGGAGTCACAAATCCATGATTTTGTGATTTTACAAGTAAAGCAGACATTAGGAATATAACTAGAAATGTTTTTTTCATAATTTTAAATTTTAATACGGCTTGCCGACGCCTCTCAAGCCCTTAAATTTACTATGAAGCATGGCGTCCAATCTTGCTTTTTTCGAATCAATCATCTTTTGATTGTTGATAAACCCGAAAATGCAAGCTATGCTTCAATTCTTTTTTAAATGTTTTTAACAGAACGTTTATATTTTTTGTAAACAGTTTTTGTGGTGAATAATCAAAGGGCTATATTTAAAAATGATTGGTAACTCATAGAAGGATTATGCTTAAATTCTATCATGGCTCTTCGAAGATTTTCATATATTCTTGGGCTATTAAAATTTAATCTGTTTACAAAATCTCTGTATTTCTCTGTAGAATTGTTGAAAATTAAGTCGTCTATTACATTTTCCGTTTCAGGGTATAGTTTTGTTAGAATCAGAACAGAATAGGCATTTGCGAGGCCTTCTATGATATATGAATCTTTTTTTTCGTTATGCAAAGGCGAATCATTCCATTGATGTCCATCTTTGTCAAAACCCAAAAAGGTATATGCATGCACCAGTTCGTGAAGATATACGACGATTGCAACATTTTGAACACTGAAGTTCCTATTGTCGGCATATAGAATAATGGGAATGAGGTTTATGATTATTTGATTTTTACCAAACTGACCCATCATAAGATAAGAAATTTGCTTGATCCAATTATACAATTCCGAATTTTCAACCTTTTGTTTTATTTGTTTTAAGTGTTTAGATGTTTCTCGGAACAAATTAACCTCCTGCTCATTGTTTTGATAATTATTTTCCAAAAACTTCATTAAAGTCAAAGCAGGTTGTATATGCTTGTAATGTATAAAGAAATTTATTATTTCCTGGTCTGTTTTTTCTAAAATTTCACGAATACTGACCGGCAAATCGTAATTATAAACTTTTCTGATTACTGCTCGGGTTTGACGAGTAAAATTGGATAATCTGACATGAGATGGAACAGAAAGTGATAGCCCGCTGGCTTCGGATAGCGCCTGTTTCAACTTTCGGTCATTTTTTTCGATTGTTTCAATAATCAAGTTAATATCATTTTTTCTTTCATTTAAAAATTTTTCTTGCAATTGAGTTGATATTTCCATTATTTCATCATCTTTTTTCTAATATTTCCATAAGTTCTTTTTCTGTTAGACGTTTCATATTGTTAAACTTAAAGGTTCTAAAACAAAATTATTCCTGATGATTAAAAAGCGGGTTACAATAGAATGTTACACTCCTAAAATCATTTAAAAATACCGGGTTTATGAAAATATCGCTTACTTTTGCAAAAGTTTCACGTGAAACAAAAAGAATCACTCATGTTGCAATCAACATATGATATAATTGTGGTAGGAGGAGGGCATGCCGGTTGTGAAGCAGCCGCAGCCGCTGCAAATTTGGGGTCTAAGACATTGCTTATTACCATGAACATGCAAACCATAGCCCAAATGTCATGCAATCCTGCCATGGGAGGAATAGCAAAAGGGCAGATTGTAAGAGAAATCGATGCTTTGGGAGGATATAGCGGCATTGTATCGGATTTGTCCGCCATTCAATTTCGTATGCTTAACCGGTCAAAAGGACCGGCCATGTGGAGCCCAAGAACACAAAACGACAGAATGCTTTTTGCACAGATTTGGAGACAAAAATTGGAACAGATACCTCTTCTGGATTTTTGGCAAGATACGGTGGAATCTTTGATTATAGAAAAAGATAAAGTTGTCGGTGTTGTCACTCAAATGGGGATAAAATTCCGGTCAAAGGCCGTAATTCTGACCAATGGTACATTCTTGAACGGCATCATACACATTGGAGAAAAACAATTTGGCGGAGGCAGAATGGGCGAAAAAGCCGCCAAAGGAATTACGGCACAATTGGTTTCGCTTGGCTTTGAAAGCGGACGGATGAAAACAGGCACACCACCAAGATTGGACGGCAGAACCATTGATTACAGCAAAACAGAAGAACAAAAAGGAGATGAAAAACCGGAAAAATTTTCATACAGCGATGAAACAAAACCTCTAACACAACAAAAAAGTTGTTTTATTACCTACACCAACTCACGAGTGCACGAAATATTAGCAGAAGGATTTGATAAATCTCCTATGTTTAGTGGACGTATCAAGGGATTGGGGCCAAGATATTGTCCTTCGATTGAGGATAAGTTGGTAAGATTTGCAGACAAAGAAAGACATCAATTGTTTATAGAACCTGAAGGATGGAACACCGTGGAGATTTATCTTAACGGTTTCTCAACCTCATTGCCTGAAGATGTTCAATACAGAGCTTTAAGAGAAATTCCCGGTTTGGAAAATGTTAAAATGTTTAGACCGGGTTATGCCATAGAATATGATTATTTTCCTCCGACTCAATTGAAGTATTCTTTGGAAACCAAAATAATAGAAAATTTATTTTTTGCCGGACAAATAAACGGTACTACCGGATATGAAGAAGCTGCCGGACAAGGAATAATGGCCGGCATTAATGCCCATTTGAAAATTAATGACAAAGAACCTTTTATTTTGAAAAGAGACCAAGCATACATAGGTGTTTTGATAGATGATTTGATAACAAAAGGTACGGAAGAACCATACAGAATGTTCACTTCAAGGGCAGAATACCGCATATTGCTAAGACAAGACAATGCCGATTTGAGATTAACGGAGTTATCATATAAATTGGGTCTGGCTGATGAAAACAGAATGCGAAAAATGGAAGAAAAAATCAATAAAACACAGCATCTTATAAAATATTTGGAGGAAAATTCCGTTGAACCTGAAACAATCAATCAATATTTAATGGCTAAAGAGAGTTCACCATTAACGCAAAAAAATAAGTGGGCCCAATTAATATTAAGACCACAAGTTAAATTGGAAGAAATAATAAAATATTTGCCTGAAGAAATTTTGGATAAAATCAACGATGAAATTGTCCGTCAAGCGGAGATAGAAATAAAATACAGGGGTTATATTGAACGAGAAAAACAAATGGCCGACAAATTTAATGTTTTAGATGAAATAAAAATTTGGGACAATATTGATTATTCCAAAATTCATTCTTTAAGTGCGGAAGCCAGGGAAAAATTATCCAAAATCAGACCTCAAACATTGGGACAAGCATCAAGAATAAGCGGAGTGTCTCCATCAGACATAAGCATCCTAATGATTTTTTTAGGAAAATAATTATTGATTGGGATTTTAAATTTTTTATTAAAATCGGTGAAATGTTCCACGTGAAACAATTTATATTATTTTTAAAATTTATATTAATATGGTATTTAGTGAATGGTCAATCAGAAGTTGGTCAATGGGCCGATCACTTTTACTACGGGAAGGTCTTAGGGGTGTGTTTTTCAAATGATGGGAGAAGTGTTGGGGCATCAAATATGGGTCTGTTTTTTTATGATGGTGAAGACAAATCAATTCAAAAATTTAATAAGATACATGGTTTAAGCGATATTAATATCTCGACCATTGAAAATATTGATGGGAAAATTTTTATTGGTTATAAAAATGGAAATATTGATGTTTTAATCGATGAAAAAATCATAAACTTTCCCGACATAAAACTAAAAACAATAAGTGCAGATAAGCAAATAGTGCGGTTTAAAAAAGTAAAAACACCGGGTGGGAATTTTTATTACATTTTAACAAACTTTGGAGTGATTAAGTTTGATCCGGATAAAAATGTTATTCTGGAAAACTATAAATTAACCTCAAATTTTATTAAAACGAACGATATTGATATATTCAAAGATACTATTTATGTGGCCACCGAAAAAGGAATTTATTATCTACCAATAAGCAAAAATGCCGAAGATTTTAATAATTGGAGCAAAATCATACCTTTTAACAATTTTAATATTTTGGCTTGTTTTCATCATAACAATAATCTCTATATTGTAAAAGAAAACAACATTCCTGGACAAAACGATTCTTTATTTGTAAAAACCAATAATGGCTTTGTCTATACTACCAATTATGATAACTATAAGTTTGTAAGAGTAAGAATCAATGAACAAAACGATATAACTTTTACTTATAGAGACAGAGTGGTAGTTAGAGACAATAATGGACAGGTTTTAGATGTCATTTATCAGTATAACGGTAAATCTTTGAATCCATTAGATGCAATTTATGACAGAAATTTTGGAAGAACAATCATTGGGGACAATGAATTAGGGTTAATTGATAAATATAATAATGAAGACATAAGGCAGATTAAACCAAATGGGCCGGAAAGAGGGAGTTTTTTTAGAATAAAATATCAAAACAACACCATCATAGGCGTTCCGGGTATATGGGATTTAAGCTCATTCAATCCAACATATTATACTGAAGGAATTCATATTTTCAGAGATAATCAATGGAAAACCATTTTAAGAGATGTTTTTCCTCTTGATACAGCTTTTGATTTGACCGGCATTGCAATAGATCCGAAAGATAATAAACACTTTTTTATTGGATCTTATGGAAATGGTTTGTTTGAATATAAAAACGACGAATTTTACAGACATTATAATCCAGCCAATTCTGCTTTAAAAAGTAATTCTGATATATTACTTCGTTCCAATATCGGATATGGAATATGATAGAAATGGGAACTTATGGATTGTCAACAGTGCTGTACCTGAAGCTCTGCATATGTATAATCAACAAAATTGGTTTAGTATTAATCTAAGTCCCTATCAAAACAATGAAGCCATCACTCGTTTGCATATAGATCAATACAATCAAAAATGGCTAATACAAAGTCGAACGAATACAGTGATTATTTATGATGATAATGATACGCCGGGAAATATCTCTGATGACAGAAAAATTGCTCTTTCGTCGAGCAACGGATCCATTCCGGATGGAGATTATATGTATTGTATTGCCGAAGATAAGAATGGTTTAATATGGCTTGGTACGAATAAAGGGATCTATCTAATCAACAATCCATCTCAAATTCTTGATCTTGGTTATGGAGAAGCTCAAGAAATTTTGATCACACAAGATGGTAATGTGCAAAAATTATTTGAAACAGAAGCAATATTCGATATAGAAGTAGATGGAGCCAACCGTAAATGGGTGGCAACGGCAAATTCCGGTGTATTTTTGATGAGTAGTGATTTTTCTTCACAAATTGAACATTTCTCCTTTGAAAATTCTCCATTGGTTTCGAATACTGTATATGATATTTGTATAAATCCCATAACCGGCGATGTATATTTTGCCACCGATAAAGGTCTTATGTCATATAGAGGTTTTGCCACAGAAGGAGAAAACAATTGTGATAATTATTTGATTTATCCAAATCCTGTAAAAAAAGGGTATAATGGATATTTGACCATCAGACAAATTGTTGCCGACAGTAAAGTCACCATTATGACTATTGATGGTTATAAGATTTATGAAAATACCTCGTTGGGTGGACAATTTTTTTGGGATATGAAAAATTTTAAAGGTGAAAAAATACCTCCGGGAGTTTATATTGCCGTCTGTACACCTCCCAGTGGTGAAAAATCTTGTCCGATAAAATTTACCGTTTTGTCCGATTAAAATGATGGAAACAGAGGATACAGGTTTTCTTATCAAAAAAATTAATTTTCAGGACAAGAAAACTATTTACCAATTTTTATGTGAAAAAAATGGACTGATTTCATTTTTAATTTATGGAAAAAAAAATATTTTGCCGGGGGTGGAATATTGGATTAGTTTTCAGTTTAAAATCAATAAAAATTTACATACAGTCAAAAAAATTGAATCAAGGAAAATTTTTTATTACACAAATAATTTAAATAAGGTTCAAGCCATTTTGTTGATTAATGAGCTTGTAAATATGATTGCCAAAAACGAAGAACATAGTTTATTGTTGGATGTATACAAGATGATTTTTGAAAATAACCGGCTTTCCGACCTTGAAATGATTGAATTTTTCATTAAAAACTATATAAAATACTCCGGTTGGTGGAATGAAGAAATAATTCAAGAAGATATATTTGGGAATTTTGAAAATGATCGGGAAAGAAATAAGTTAATCGAATGGTTTAATCAAAATACCTATAATGGAAACATAGAAATGATAAAAAAAATCATCGAAAGTTTGGGTAAATATTATGAGATAAGAAATCCTGATTATTTTTCAAATGTTTTTTCTACATTGGACTTTTTGGCCAAAATGGAAGAATAACGCCAAATATTTATCAGTTTAAAGAGTATTCTTGAACCTACGTTGGCATCCCATTCATTATTGCCGGGAGAAACTTCATTTAGATCAAAACTTACGATAAGTTTTCCGGACAAAGCCAATCTGTCCAAAAAGTAATAAATTTCAAAAAAAGAAAAACCTCCGGGAACAGGCGTACCGGTGTTTGGGCATAAATCAGGTGACAAACCGTCGATATCGAATGATATGTATACGTTATCCGTAGGTATTGACTTTAGGATATTTTCAACTATTTCTGCATACGTTTTTCCATCAAATAATTGACGTTTTATATCATAATCATAAAATGTTGTGATTCGATTGTCTGTTTCTATTATATGCTTTTCACCGGGTGAAAAATCTCTAATGCCTATTTGTACTAAATGTTTTACGTTGGTTTTGTGCATCACATTATACATAATAGAAGCATGAGAAAATTCAAAACCTTCATAAGCTTCTCTCAAATCGGCATGGGCATCAATTTGAACAACAGTGAGATCGTCGTAAACTTCTGATAAAAATTTTATTAATCCAAATGGAGTAGAGTGGTCTCCTCCAAGCAAACAGAGTGTTTTTTTTCGATGAAAGTAATTTTTTGCCGTATCGTAAATATAGTTGTTTAATTCATTTGAAAATTTATTTATTTCTTTAATTATTTCAATGTGTTTTGTATTGGAAACGCCGGATTCCAGTTCGTGAATATATTGTTGGGCAAGTTTTTTCAAACGTAAATTTTGTAATTGCCAATAATCATCAGAGGGTAACATATATACCGGATAATTCCAGGGACTGTCGAGAAGAGAGTCAACAAAGTCCAATTGTGTAGAAGCTTTTCTGATGGCTTCAGGACCTAAAGAAGCACCGTTGCCATATGATGTGGTTACTTCCCAGGGAACGGGCAAAATGATTAAATCGCTTACTTTTTCATCATAAGGAAATCCAAAAATATTTCCATTGGCAACTGCAACATCGTCGGGATTAAAACTCATAATGTTTTGATTCTTTTCATCAATTCATCTTTGTAATTGCCTCCAATGGGCAAAACTTTATCGAGGTCTTCAATTAAAACACTGTTTGATTCAATTGATTTTATTTTATCCAATCTGACAATGTAAGATCGGTGTATTCTCTGAAACTGATCGCGTGGCAATTTGGCTTCGATATCTTTCATGGTTGAATGAATGGTATATTTTGCCTCTTTTGTATGAATAATCACATAATCTTTTAAAGCTTCGACGAAATAAATATCCGTTGCGTATATTTTAACTAAAGCAGAATTGGATTTTACAAAAAGAAAATCTTCGCCGGTGCTTTTTGATTCGACCAAAGAATAAAGCAACTCCATTTCTTTTTGGAGTTCATTCTTTTTATTGTGTTTATAAATAGCCATTTCTATTGAAGTTTGCAAATCAACTTCTTTATATGGCTTGATAATATAACCGTAAGGTTCGGTAACTTTAGCTTTTTCGAGTGTATGTTCATCGGCATAAGCGGTCAAAAAGACAACCGGTATGTTATATTGATCTTTTATGATTTGAGCACATTCAATGCCGTTCATTTTTCCCTTCAACATGATGTCCATAAGAACGATATCGGGCGTATTTTCTTTGATTTTTTCAAGTGCTTTTTCAGCTGAAGTAGCCATACCGACAATTTCGTAACCAAGATTTTTTAAGGTATTTTCGATGTCTTTGGCTACGATTGCTTCGTCTTCTACAATAAATATTTTTGTTTTAGGCATGTGTTTTTGGTATTTCAAATTCAAATACAAATTTAAATCCTTTATCGGATTTTAAAAATATTTGTGCTTCTAATTGATCGCAAAGCGATTTTATCAATTGCCATCCCAAAGAACCGTTTTCTTCAAAATTATTCAATTTCTCTTCAGGTATTCCGATTCCATTATCTTCAACAGCAATTTTAATCATATTTTCTTTTTTGTGTATATGTATATTGATAATTCCTTTGTTTTTATTTTCAAAAGCATATTTAAATGAATTGGATACTAATTCGTTGATAATCAAACCACATGGCATGGCATAATCGATGTGCATCTGTTCTACTTGATTTCTTATGTTGATTTCTATTTGTTTATCGTCAGGATTGAATGAATGCTTTAAATGATTGGTTAAATTGTGAATATATTGATTGAAGTTAATTTTGGTAAAATCTTTGTTTCTATAAAGCTCTTCGTGCAAAAAAGCCATTGATTTAATCCTGTTTTGACTTTCTTTTATTATACGGTTCAAATTTTCATATTTTATGTAAGATTGTTGAAGGTTGAGAATGCTTGATATTACCTGCAAATTGTTTTTGACACGATGATGTATTTCTTTCAGTAGGATTTCTTTTTCATGCAGAGATTTTATAATCTCTTTGTTGGCTTTTTCTTCATTTGTAACATTACTCAATATCAATAAAATTTCATTTTCATTTAATTCTGAATATAAATATTGGACATAAAATTCCTTGTTATTTTTTTTTATAAGAATTTTATTGGATTTCTTTCCTTCGTAATAATCATTAAGCACAGCATTGCATAACAAATGATCGTTACAAACAGCATCAATTTTTGCCGGTAATGTTATGTTATCTTTGAACAAATCGTCAATTCCCAATTTGTTTTTATTAAAAATTTCTTTTACTTCAAAAGTTTTTTTGTCAATGTTCAAAATTGTGTCGGGAATTCCACTAATGATGGCTTTGATGGTTTGCTCGCTTTGAATTAATTTTTGACGGTTTATTTTTTCTTGTGTGATATCTCTCGATATACCCATCGAACCGATAATTTTTCCGTTTTCGTCTTTTAATTGAGTGGCCGATAAAAAGGATATAAATTCTTCTCCGGATTTCTTCTTGTTGACAATTTCACCTGAAAAAAAACCAATTTTGGCGAGCGATTGATTTACATTTTTCAATTCTTCTTTATCGGCATATAAAATCTCTATGTTTTTTCCTAATATTTCGTTGTTAGTATATCCAAATGTTTTGCACGCAGACGGGTTAAATTCTACTATTCTTCCTTTTGTGTCGGCGGCAATAATCATATCCAAAGAACTTTCTATCAGTCGTGCATTAAATTTTTGCGTGGCTATGAGTTCTTTTTCTATGGCTTTTCTCAAATTGATTTCTTCTCTCAAACTTTTATTTAATTCATAGGCAAGTTGGGTTCTCATTCTTGTTCTTTCCAATTCTTTTCTCATGGAAATATCGTTGATGGTAACCATCAAACAGGGTAATTCGCGGTGGATGACTTCCTTAAACATCAATTCCACATCGACCGGTTTTTTTTTCTTCTTCAGAATTTGTGTTTCTATAGGTTTTTTAAAATCTTTATTTTTAATTAATTTCCTAATTTTATTATAATCTGTCTTCGTAAAAAATTGATCAAACTTTATATATTCTAATTTATGGGATTTAATACCTGTGATGTGTAAGAATTTTTGGTTGTAATAAAGAATTTTTGAACGGTATAATATAACAATCCCGAATGGTGATGAATCTATCCATTGAGAAATTTCTTTTTCTTTTTGTATTAATTTCTCTTCATACGCAATATTTTGTGTAATGTCAATGGCAGAGCCCTGCAACATCAATTTTCCGCTTTGCTTATCTTCAAAAATTTTTACGTTTTCCATAATCCAAACAGGTCTGCCGGTTTTATGTCTCAATTTTATTTTATAGGCATTTAAATACCTGTGTTTTAATAATTCTTGAATGTAATTTTTTCTGTCATTCTGGTCAAAATACAATTTATCGGAAAAATTGTTGATTAGCTCATTTTTATTGTATCCAAGTATTTTTGCAAAACTTTGATTGCATTCTACAATTTTACCTGTTTCTAATTCCGATATAAACAAACCGGATTGGTTGTTTTCGAATATCAAACGATATTTTTCTTCGTTTTCTTTAAGTTTTTGCAAATAATTAATTTCTCTTGTAACAACTCTTGTAATACCTATATTTGATGCAACTTCACCATTTTTTGTATATTTTTTTACTACTTTTTCTTCCAACCATAAAACTTTTTTAGTTTTAGGATTGATAAATCGATAAACAAGTTTGATGTATTTTTTATTTTTTAAAAATTTGGCCGATTGCAATATTTTGGCTATATCTTCTTCAGGAACGTATTTGTTTATTTTTCCCTGTAAAATATCTTCAAAATATTCATTTGTATTTACATTCAATGCTTTGGAAAAACTACCTGACAAAACTCTTACTTTTCTTTCACCATTCAAAGTAAATTCGACTCTATAAAGTATTTCAGGAATCGATTCGTAAAAAAATGTTTTGGAATCGGCTACTTTTCTTTTTGGAAGGATGACCATCACAAGATGTCCGTCAAAAAAATACAATTGATTGACATAAGTATTTTTTTCTTCATCATAAATAAAGCAAGTTGCTGTTTTTTTCTTTGCTACATTTTCCAGTAATTCAAAATATTCACGGTAATTCAAATAATAAATCAGTTCATAAATGGGTTTTCCTATTTCCACATTTTTTTTAAACCAAGATTTTATTTTATTTTTTGCAACTGCATTATGACAAATTATTTTATATTCCGAATCCAATACAATCAATAAATTGTTTTTTCCATAGAGTTTGGCTATTTCATTGATATTTATTTTTTGTATTTTACTCATTGGATAATCTATGGCATTAGATTGTCTACTCTCACATTACCAATTTTGATAGGCATACCTGCTTCATAGTCAATAATCAAATATACTTGACCTAATTCATCATATTTTTTCCATGTTCCCTGTTTTATTCCCAAACTGTAATATCTTTCTTCCATAATTTTTCCCGAAGGATAAAAATATTTATGCAAGCCATTTTCTAAACCGTCAACAAATTCTCCGGTAAATATCAAATTTCCTGTTTTTGTGTCGTATGCTTTCCATACACCTGTTTTTTTGCCATCCTGATATTGGCCTACTTCTTTATAATCGTTGAGATAATACATCCATTCTCCATCCAATTTGTCTTCTATATAATATGCTTTCACCATAGTGTCTCCTTGAGGCGTGAATTCGTAAAACTCACCGTCGCGTTTACCTTTGACATAATTTTCTTCCCTTAACAATTGACCATTATCATAGAACCACAACCATTTTCCGTGAGGTAATCCGTTGACATATTTTCCACGTTGTTCTATTTTTCCGTTAGGATAAAAATAAATCCATTCTCCCGTTTTTTTTCCGTCTTGATATTGACCGCGGGCTTTTATATTTCCGTTGGTATAATATTCTTCCCACTGACCTTGGCGTTGGAAATTTTCATCTACCGGCCCTTTGGCAATCAATGTGTCGTAAAAATAAACATATTCTTCGAATATTTTGCCGGTTTCGGGATTATACATTTTAAAACTTCCCATTTTTCTTCCTTTCGAATCGTATGTTCCTTCGGACAATAACCTTCCTTTTTCGTCGTATTTCTTTTTGATTTCGAGTGTTTGAAAGGGATTGTTATCAACCGGCTCACCATTTACATACAAAATAGCTTTTTCAAGTTGACCATTACGGTTATATTCTTTGTAGTATCCATTCAACACTCCATTGACATACCTGTATTCTTTTTTTACACGCATGTCGTCATAAAATTCCTTCCAAACTCCATCTTTTTGGCCCTTTTTGTTATACCGGTTGATTTGCTCGATACCTGCCACGGTTCCTTTTACATAATAGATGATGGTAATTACATTACCGGACGTGTCATATTCATAAGAATAGCCATTTTCTATGCCGTTTTCCAAGGGGATGGTTTGTTTAATTTTACCGTCGGGATAGAGATAAATGAGAATGCTGTCGCGTTTATTGTTGCGATAAAATTCTTTCGAAAAAAGTTTGTTTGAATCTGCGTAATTAATTGTAAATCCTTCTTTTTGGTCGTTGTGGTAAGATATTTTTTTAATTAAAAAACCGTTTTCGTCATAGAATGTCCAAATGCTGTCCAGTTTACCATTGGTTCTTTTGCCTTCAGATTTTATTTTTCCGTTTTCATAATAGGTTTTCCAGTATCCGTCGGGTTTACCGTTTTTCACAAATCCCTCTGCAGAAATTTTTCCACTTGGATAGTAAAATACGTTATATCCTTCTTGCAAGGTTTTGTTTTGTGCAATTGTCAATAAATTCATCAAACAAAGGTAACACAACCAAAAAAAATGTTTTTGCATTTTTGCTTTGTAAACATTCATAATAAAAACAATAAAAAGAAATTTAATTGAATAATTTTACTACTATTACTATGGTGTTAATAGTGTTCATAAATTGTTTGTTGTTAATTATTTTAAGTTTTAAAAAACAAATTAAAGGGTTTTTAACAAGATTTTTATTTTTAAATCATTGTTTTTTAGTTTTTTTGGTAAATATTAACAGTATGTTGGCAAAGTAATGAAATTTTAGGGAATTGATATTGACACAAAAATGATGTTAATAAAGTTGGCGATAATTGATGAAGGGTTTTATTTTGCAGGGTGAAATTTTTTTTTAATGGTATATTAATTTGAATTTGTCAAGCGTTATTTTTCCAAATTTTTAAAATAATATTCAATATTTATTAACATAAAATTAAACAATATGAAAATTGCCATAGGCAGCGACCATGCAGGTTTTGAATTAAAAGAGTTTCTTAAAGAAAATTTAAAAAATAAAGTTGAAATTATTGATGAAGGAACATTTAGTCGGGAGAGTTGCGATTATCCGGATTACGCCCACAAAGTGGCCGAAGATATACAATTGAAGAAAGCAGATTTTGGCATATTGATTTGCGGAAGTGGCAATGGCGTGAATATGACGGCTAACAAACATAAAGGTGTGAGAAGCGCATTGTGTTGGAATAAAGAAATTGCAGCTTTGGCCCGTCAACACAACAATGCCAATGCTTGTGCTTTGCCTGCCAGATTTATAGACAAACACACGGCTTTAGAAATTGTCAATACTTTTTTGGAAGAAAAGTTTGAAGGAGGGCGTCACGAAAGAAGGGTAAACAAAATAGAAGTTTGATTATTCGTTGAGTTTTAGCTTTTCTATCAATTGTTTTTTTTAGTTTTTCTATTTCTTCTTCGGTAAATGCATTTTCTTCTTCCAGCATAATTTCTTTTATGGCTTCGTCAATTACTTCCGATTCGCGGGTATAGGTTCTGCAAAGAATACAAAGATTGTAATGAATTTTCATCAACGCTTTTTCAAAAAGGTTCAAAGGTTGAATACTTGATTTATGTAAAAGGCGAGTATATTGCCGGCAATTTATCATGATTGGTGTTTTAGTTTTTTATGAATGCAAGCTTTCAACTGTAATTTAGCCCGGTGTGTTATTTGCCATAAATTGTCTTTGCTGATATTGCAACATTCGCATATTTCTTCGGTTTCCTTATTCAACATCACTTTCATGCAAAAAACGATTTTGTATCGGTCTTTGAGCTGTTTCCAGCAAAATTTAAAAAACTTTAGAATTGCATCGGTGTTTTCGAAAGTTTGTTCCGGATTGAGCCATTCTTTTTTCCAACTACCGTTGCTATTAAACATTAACTTTTCCAAATCTTCCGGTTCGGGATTTAATTCGGCTTTTTTTTGTTTGAAATAGTTTAAAATTTTAATATTGAGAATACCAAACAACCAGGTTTCCAAGGAAGAGTTTCCTTTAAATGTATCGCATTTTTCAATTGCCGTGATGAATAAATCCTGAATCAGGTCCGAGGCAATTTCTTTGTCTTTTGTTCTAATGTAAGCGTGTTTGAGATATTTGTTATAATCTTTGACAATTATATCTTTGATTTGAGTTTTTATGTCATTTGCGGTAGTGTTATTCATATTTTTTTTCCAAAAATAAAACTTTTCAAATAAAAAGGGCTGTTAAAAATACAGCCCCTTTAAAATTTGGCAAATCAATGAAAAGTTATTTACCACATTTGCCTTCGCCGCATTTGGCTTCTTAGGATTTTGATTTGCTTTCTCCGCATTTACCTTCGCCGCATTTGGCTTCTTTGGATTTTGATTTGCTTTCTCCGCATTTGCCTTCGCCGCATTTGGCTTCTTTGGATTTTGATTTGCTTTCTCCGCATTTACCTTCGCCACATTTGGCTTCTTTAGATTTTGATTTGCTTTCTCCACATTTACCTTCGCCACATTTGGCTTCTTTACTTTTAGGTTTACTTTCACCACATTTACCTTCAAAAATGACATTGTTTGAATTAACATCGGCCGATGCCAACAATGTTTTGTTTTGTTCCTGAAGGTTTTCTTGATTTGTGGCGATAGTTCCTACTAAAAGTAGTGTTGCAGAAAATAAAACAGCGCCGGTTAAAATTTTCAAATTTGTTTTTCATAGTTATTTGTTTTAAGGTTTCGATATATAGTATGTAAAAGTAGTTTTTCCTGACAAAAAGTAAAAGAAAATTTATTATTTCAAATTAAAACATTGATAATCAAGGAAATTAAAACACAAGAAAAATTCCGGCCAAACCAACGAAATAACCGCTTAGAATTTCAAAAATGTTATGGTTTTCATTCCATATGCGTGCCCAACCTACCAAACTTCCGGCAATGACAGAAAAGATAAACCAATTTTCCACAGGGGCATTTAATTTTGTAGCCAACAAATAGATTGCAGCGGTAAGGCCGCCCCATCCGGCCATATGGGCAGATATTTTGTATCGAAAATTGATGATAAAACAAATAATCACAACAATGGATGAACCTAATATGAATCTTGTAATAATCAGGGGAATGTTGAGTTTAAGCAAGAAAAAAAGTGTAATAAAATAAAACAGCAGAGTGCCTAAATACGCATAGATGCGTTCTTTTCTTTCATTTAAAAAAATATCCGAAATGAAATTGCGGTAATATAAATAAAAAGTCAGCAGAATAGGGAAAATGGCCGTATTGACGATGACCATGAGATAGATAATGTTTTTGACTTCATTGTCGTAAATATATTGCAAAAAAGTGCCTGAATGGAAAAAAATCCATAATCCTATGAAAGGCAGCCAGATAGGGTGAAAAATAAATGAAATAATGACGGAAAAAAAATCAAGTAGTTTATTCATTATCAAAGTTCTTTTCTAAGGCGGGCAACAGGTATGCCTAATTGTTCACGGTATTTGGCCACCGTGCGACGGGCAATGTTGTATCCTTTTTCTTTTAATTTTTGAGTAATCTCTTCATCGGTTAAAGGATTACGCTTGTCTTCGTTATCGATGAGTTCTTGCAAAATACTTTTGATGGCACTTGTCGAAACTTCTTCACCGCTTTCGGTAGTGAGAGATTCGGAAAACAACGATTTTAACAAAAAGGTGCCATAAGGTGTTTGCACATATTTGCTATTTGCAACTCTTGAAATAGTGGAAATGTCCAATCCTGTAATGTCTGCAATATCTTTTAAAATCATTGGTTTTAATTTGGTTTCATCACCGGTAAGGAAATACTCTTTTTGATATTCTGCGATGGTTTCCATTACGCTCAACAATGTATGGTATCGTTGATGCAGAGCATCGATAAACCATTTGGCGGAATCGATTTTTTGTTTTATGAACATAAGTGCATCTTTGTCGCTCCGCGACTTGTTTTGGCTGTGCATATACTTTTCGAGCATTTCTTTGTAAGCTTTGCTAATTTTTAAGTCCGGAAGGTTTCTTGAATTTAAGGTAACTTCAAGTTTGTCGTCGTCGACCATGATGCTAAAGTCGGGGATAATTTGTTGGTTGGTGCGGTCGCTTTCGTTGATATCCATTCCCGGTTTGGGATTTAATTTTAGTATTTCTTTTATGGCATCTTTGAGTTGTGATTCGTCAATGTCGAGTTGTTGCAAGATTTTTTCATAGTGTTTTTTGGTAAATTCTTCAAAATGGTTTTGCAAAATTTCGAGAGCCAATTTCACCGAAGGTTTTGACAAATCTTTTCTCTTCAATTGGAGAATTAAACATTCTTGTAAATTTCGGGCGGCAATGCCGGGTGGGTCAAGTTGTTGGATAATTTTTAAAATTTTTTCCAATTCTTCGGGGGTGGTCATGATATTTTGCGTAAAAGCCAAATCGTTGGCAATGGCTTTTAAATCGCGTCGCAAATATCCGTCATCGTCGAGAGAACCAATGATTTGCCTGGCAAGCAATTGGTTTTTTTCTCCGATAATGGCTAAGCGCGCCTGTGTTTCTAATTGTTCGCGGAATGAAGTTTCAGAGCGTATCGGTAATTGTTTTTCTTCTTCATTTGATTTAGGTTGGTAGAGTTTGTATTCGGGGTATTCGTCGTCCATGTATTCGTCATAATCAAATTCTTCCAACGATTCTTTTACTTCTTGGTCTTCGTTTGGTGTTTCTTCCATCGGTTCGATTTCATCTTCATCTTTACCTTCGTCGAGTGCAGGGTTAACTTCCAATTCTTCTTTTATGCGTTGTTCCAATTCCATCGTAGGAAGTTGGATTAACTTCATCAATTGTATTTGTTGCGGCGAAAGTTTTTGCAACATTTTTTGCTGGAGCGATAATTTTTGTCGAGCCATAGCAATAATCAAATAGGGGTTATAATTTCCGTAAAATAATTAAAAAAAATTTTGTGTAACAAGAGTAAAGAAAGAGAATTTATGATTTTTTTATCCAAAATATTAAAACTCACAATTTTTGGGTGTTCTTGGAAATGGAATCACATCCCGTATATTGCCCATGCCTGTGACAAATTGCACCATTCTTTCAAAACCAAGACCAAAACCGGCATGTGGCACCGAACCAAACTTGCGTATGTCGAGATACCAATACATTTCTTTTTCGGAAACGTTCATTTCGCGCATGCGTTTGACCAGAATATCGTATCTTTCTTCGCGTTGCGAACCACCAATGATTTCGCCGATTCCGGGAAACAATACATCCATAGCCCTTACGGTTTTTTGGTCATCGTTGAGCCGCATGTAAAAGGCCTTGATGTCTTTGGGATAATCGGTAATGATGACCGGTTTGTTGAAATGCTTTTCCACTAAATAGCGTTCGTGTTCGGATTGTAAGTCCATGCCCCAGGCAACCGGAAAAACAAATTTTTTCTTTTTGTGGTAATTGGAATTCAATAAAATATCGATGGCTTCGGTGTAGGTGATTCTTTCGAATGAATGTTCCAGGCAGAAATGAAGTTTTTCCCTTAATGGCATGTTGAGGCGGTCTTTTTGTGGTTTTTGTTTTTCTTCGTCGAGTTGTCGTTTTTCCAAAAATTCCAAATCATCGGAACATTCTTTCAATAGACGCGCTATGAGATATTTCAACATTTCTTCTGCCAAATCCATGTTTTCTTGAAGACCGGCAAATGCCATTTCGGGCTCAATCATCCAAAACTCTGCAAGATGACGGGTTGTGTTGGAGTTTTCGGCACGAAAAGTAGGACCAAACGTATAAACTTTAGAAAGTGCCGTAGCGGCCAATTCGGCTTCAAGTTGACCAGAAACAGTAAGCATCACTTCTTTTCCGAAAAAATCTTCACGGAAGTCAATTTCTCCGTTTTCAGTTTTTGGAAGTTCATAAAGATTCAATGTGGTGACACGAAACATTTCGCCTGCTCCTTCGCAATCGGCAGCGGTGATGATGGGTGAATGAAAATAAAAAAATCCTTTTTCTCCAAAAAATTGATGAATGGCTTGAGCCAGAAAACTTCTGATACGAAAAACAGAACCAAATGTTTGGGTTCGCAATCGAAGATGGGCAATTTCGCGAAGAAACTCCAAACTGTGTTTTTTTGGTTGCAAAGGATATTCATCTGCCGGGCATTCGCCCAAAATTTCTATTTGTGAGGCCTGAATCTCCGATTTTTGCCCTTTGCCAAGGGAGGGTACCAGATTTCCTTTGATGTGCAAAGAAGTTCCGGTAGTAATTTTTTTCAAAATGTCTTCGGGATATTTTTGAAAGTCGATCACTATCTGGAAATGCGCCGGACAAGTACCATCGTAAAGAGAAATGAATTGGTTGTTGCGAAAAGTACGCACCCAACCACATATCTCTACTTCCTGTTTTTTTGGTTCAATGAAAAGGAAAAACATCTTGGCAATGATTAAACCAAAAAAAACCCGGATATTTATCCGGGTTTTTTCTTGATGTTTGAAAAAGAAATTTGTCTATTTATTAAGCGGTAGTGCCGGATTTGGTTGTAATGGGCACTTTGGTTTCAGAGATGGCCTTAAAACCTCCTTCAATCTCGGAGAAATTGCGGTAACCCCTCGACAATAAGATGCTTGCAGCAATCATGCTTCTGTAGCCACCGGCACAATGAAGGTAAAAATGTTTTTCGGGGTTGATATCTCTGATCCATTCGTTGATTTCGGCCAAAGGTTTGTTTTCGGCGCCTTCTACATGACCTAAACGGTATTCTGAGGGTTTTCTCACGTCATAAACAATCGATTCTCCGGGTTTGAATTCTTGGGCAAATTGTTGAGCCGTTATACGGTTGACTTTGTCAATTTCTTTGCCTGCTTTTTTCCAAGCTTCAAACCCGCCATCGAGATGTCCGAGCACGTTGTCAAAACCTACGCGGCTTAAGCGCACAACCGATTCTTCTTCTTTGCCCGGTTCGGTAACAAGCAAGATAGGATGTTTTACATCCACAATCAAAGTTCCCACCCAGGGGGCAAAATCACCATTGAGTCCGATATTTATCGAATTTGGAATAAATCCTTTGGCAAAATCTTCAGCTTTTCTGGTGTCCAAAATTACCGGTCTGACACTTTCGGCCACGGTTTCAAATTCTTCCACACTCAATTTACGCATACCTTGATTTATCACTTCATCAACACTTGAGTAGCCTTTTTTGTTCATTTCAACGTTATATTTAAAATATCCGGGAGGCTCGGGCAGACCATCCAATACGGCTTCAATAAAGGCCTCTTTGCTTGGCTGGTTGAGGGCATAATTTACTTTTTTCTGATTGCCCAGAGTGTCGTAGGTTATACTCATCATGTTTTTGCCGCAAGCCGATCCGGCTCCATGGGCAGGATAAATGATAATATCGTCGGGCAAGGGTAAAATTTTGTTGTAAATGCTGTCATATAGCCACCCGGCCAGTTCTTCTTTAGAACGTTGTGTTACGCCTTGTGCCAGATCGGGGCGGCCCACGTCACCCAAAAACAAAGTGTCGCCGGTAAACAAAGCTTTTTCTTTACCGTTTTCGTCGATCAACAAATAACAAACACTTTCGGGAGTGTGCCCCGGAGTGTGAATTACTTTGATTTTCACTTGTCCGATTTCAAAAATTTGGCCATCCTGTGCTTTAATACAATCAAACTCACAGGCGGCTCCGGGTCCATAAACAATGGGTGCACCGGTTTTTTTGCTAAGGTCCAAATGACCGCTTACAAAATCGGCGTGAAAATGAGTTTCGAAAATGTACTTAAGTTTTACATTGTCTTTTTCTAATCTTTCTAGATACGGTTTGGTTTCGCGAAGCGGATCAATGATGGCAGCTTCGTTGCCTGAAACAATATAATATGCTCCTTGAGCCAGGCAACCCGTCCAAATTTGTTCGATTTTCATAGTTTTAATTTTTTTAATGTTTATAGCAAAGATAGGAATAGATTAAACAATAATTTGTAACTACGGTTACAAAGAATTCATAAAAAATCAAAAAAAGGCCTCTTTGGCAATCATAAGCAATCCCAGAATCAACACAAACCAACCAAAAGCCGGTTTGAGATGCTTGGAAGGAATTTTATTGGCCAGAGCTTTGCCTATTAAAATTCCTGCAATGGCAATAGCTGTAACACTCAACAAAAACACCCAATCAAACGCTAAAAGATTGGGTTCGCCAAGCAGTCCTGTCAGTGATTTTATGGCAATGATCAGCAAAGAGGTCCCAACGGCTTTTTTCATCGGCAGTTTTGTAATCAATACAAGGGCAGGAATGATTAAAAAACCACCACCGGCACCAACCATACCGGTCAGTGTTCCTACCACTAAACCTTCGGCCAAGACAAACCAATAATAATACTTGCTTTTTTTCTCATTAGAAAGCTCCGGATCGGGGTTTTGTTCGTTTTTTGACCGGATCATTTTGTAGGAAGAAAGTACCATCAAAATGGCAAAAATGAAAAGCAACAAAGATCCTTTGGTAAGTTGAAAACCCGATGATGTTTCAAAAATTACGTCGGGTATGGCCGGAATTATGTATTTTCTTGTCAGAAAAACGGCAACCAACGATGGAAGCCCGAAGAAAAGAGCCACTTTAAAGTCAAATAATTTGCTTTTTAAATAGGTGAAAAAACCGGCAAGCGCTGTTGATCCAACAATAAACAAAGAATAAGCAGTTGCCAACACTGGGTCAACATTAAATAGATACACCAAAACAGGAACGGTAAGAATGCTTCCTCCGCTTCCAATAATGCCAAGAGAGATTCCTATGAGCAAAGAAGCTATATAACCGGCTAATTCCATAACTGTTTTTGCAAAAAAACACTATTTGTCATGAAAACTTTGTAATGAAAGTTACAAAAGAACAATTTCATTTCTTTTTAATAACAACACCCCATCTTGTTCGAGTTTTTTCAAGAGTCGCGATACCACCACCCTCGAGGTATTTAATTCTTTTGACAATTCTTCGTGTGTGATGGGAATGATATTGTTTTGATAAATGGCCGATTTTTTTCTTAACCAATATAAAAGGCGTTCATCCATTTTTTTAAATGCTATTGCATCAATGGTTTCAACCAATTGGTTAAAACGGTCGTGATAATTTTGAAAAATAAATTGCAAAAATGAAGGGTCTTCCCTCAAAAAGAAGCTCCACTTTTCAATGGGAATCATAATAATTTCACTATCCTCGAGGGCTATGATTTTAAATTTGCTTTTTTCGTTGTAGAGGCCGCTTAAAAACGACATAATACAGCTGTCACCCTTTTCCAGATGATAGATGGTTATTTCATTCAGACCGTCGTCCGATATTTTTACTATTTTCAAGATACCATCTGATACAACCGGTAAGGAACGTATATAACTATCCTGGTCCAAAACAACTTCCCCGGCTTTAAATTTTTTTCTTATGCCGTATTGTTTGGCTTTTTCAATAAAATCTGCATTCATAAAATCTTTCATATCGCAATGAGTAAATTTAAAATTGAAATTTTTTATCAAAGTTAACTACGAAATTAGTAATATTGCACTCCCTGAAAAAAATAGGGCCCTTAGCTCAGTCGGTTAGAGCATCTGACTCATAATCAGAGGGTCGCTGGTTCGAGCCCAGCAGGGCCCACAAGGTAAAAAGATGATTTTAAGGCAAACATACTGTCCCTGTTTGTGGCATCAATCGATGCATTTCTGTTCTATGATGCCCATCTATTGGGCATAGTGGAATCTTTTCCGGAATTTTCTATTTAATTTTTTCCTTTTTTCAAAATTTTGAATTTATGAATCTTTTTGATTTAACCATACTTGATTTTATTGACCAACCCGTAATATTATTCGATAAATACGGCGAAATAGAATTTGTCAACAAAACGGCAAAGATAAATTTTGGATTGGACGAACCGGGTTTGATTGATGTCGTTTTGAAAGAAAATAAGAAAAAAATTAGTGTTATACGGAGGGCCTATCAAATGATCAATACTAACGAAATGGCCAAATCGTTTGCATTTGAAACTAATATAAAGAATTATGGCAATAAGGAATATATCATTCGTTGGAAAGTTTTAAAAACCAATGGGGATAAATTAATAGCTTTTGGTCAAGACATTACAGATCTTGTAAGGTTGCAAAAATCGTTGGAAGAAAGGCAAAGGGAAATTATTGAAAGCATCGAATACGCAAAAGAACTACAAACGGCCATATTGCCGGATAACGATCTGTTTGAGAAATATTTTCAGGAATACTTTATTTATTTTAAACCAAAAGATATATTGAGTGGTGATTTTTACTGGATACACGAAACCAAAGAATCTCTATTTGTGGCGATGGTTGATTGCACCGGCCATGGTGTGCCCGGATCATTGATGACCGTTTTGGCCAATGGAATTTTAAGGGAAGTGATTGTCAGAAGAGGTATTGAAGATCCGGTAGAAATTCTACGGCAAATAGATGATGAGCTTGTTTATGCATTGAGCAAGAAGCGTTTCAACAAAGTGTATAAAGACGGAATGGATTTGGCGTTGTTGAAATTAAACAAAACAAGCCCTAAGCTGGATTTTGCAGGAGCCGGTCGTCCTATTGTCAAAGTGGATATTGAGGGAAACTTGTATGAATACAAGTCATCACGGTTATCTTTGGGTTATTACTATGGGATTGAAAAGAATTTTAACTCTCAAACGGTAGATATTGAAAAAGGCGACACGATTTATCTTTTTTCTGATGGTTATTGCGATCAGTTTGGCGGGCAGTCAGATAAAAAATTTACCAAGGCCAAGTTTAAAGAATTGCTGAAATCAATGGCCGGTATGCCGTTGGACGAACAACAGAAATATCTTGATTATGTCTTTAACAATTGGAAACAATCGACTTTTCAGACAGATGATGTTTTAGTGATAGGACTGAAATTTTAAGAACCAGAGAACAGAAATTAATAAACAAGACACCAAAGGTGGTTTTGTCAGAAATTAATTTAAAAGGTTACCATGAGATTAGATTGTAAAAATAGTAACTAACACATTCTGTTTTTGTAGTCCTGATAATCAAATTTTCGGTGAAGTTGAAATTTGCCTGAAGAAGTCCACATACCAAGGGATGGGTGATGGATGCCGTTGAACATGGTGGTTTTGACTACGGTATAGTGAATCATGTCGTGGAAAACGATGATGTCGCCGGATTTCAATTCGTGGGGAAAATAATATTCAGTCATGAAATCCCCGCTCAAACAAGACAGACCGCCCATCCGGTATGCATATGCGTTGGGAAACGGATCTTGAGAAGAACCGAGTATTTTGGGCTTGTAAGGCATTTCCAGAGTATCGGGCATGTGGTCGGTAAAAGAAACGTTTAGGATGGCGGTTTTTACACCATTATTTTCGACAATATCCAAAATTTTGGCAACCAGAAACCCTGTTTCCCAGGCAAAGGCACTTCCGGGTTCCAAAAAAACTTTTAAATGAGGATAGCGATGGCGAAAATCTTTTAATACACCTATAAGGTGGTTTACATCATACCATTCGGCAGTCATTAAATGACCGCCGCCAAAGTTGACCCATTTCATGGATGGAATCAAATGCCCAAATTTTTCTTCGAAAGCACGGAGAGTTTTTTCGAATGTAAAAGAGTCATTTTCGCAAAGAGCATGAAAATGCAAACCTTCCAGACCTTCCCACATGATTTGATTTTCGGGTTTGAAATGTTCAGAAGTCATGCCCAGCCGTGAATGTGGGGAGCAAGGGTTGTACAGCATGGTTTTCACTTCGGAGTATTCGGGATTAACTCTTATTCCCGGACTGATGCCGAATTTTTTTACTTTTTGTTTGAATTTTTGCCATTGATTCAAAGAGTTAAAGGTAATGTGCGATGAGTAGGATGCCAGTTCGTCAAATTCCTCATCATCAATGGCCACACAATAAGTGTGTGCTTTGGCTTTCATTTCTTCGAAACATAGCCGTGCTTCGTTTAAAGAACTTGCGGTGGCAGTGTGAATATATTCTTTCACGATAGGAAAAACTCTCCACCATGCAAAACCTTTAAAAGCCAAAATGATTTCGGCACCTGATTCTTGAGCCACGTGCTGAATGAGAGAGAGGTTTCTCCGCAATTTATCTTCTTCGATGACAAAGCAAGGATTGGGGACTTTGCTAAAATCCACAGAGGTTTTGCAATGAAAAACATTCATGGCTTACAATTCCAAATCCACATCAAATTGTTCATGCCAGGGCAGGCCGTGTTTATTGAGCATCTCCATAAATGGATCGGGGTCAAATTGCTCTACATTCCATACACCGGGTTTTTTCCAAAGGCCTTTTAAATACATCATGGCTCCTATCATGGCCGGCACTCCTGTAGTGTATGCAACAGCCTGAGTGCCTGTCTCTTTATATGCATCTTCATGACGGCAATTGTTGTAAATATAATAGGTTCTTTCTTTGCCGTCTTTTATTCCTCTAATTCGGCATCCGATGGAAGTTTCTCCGGTGTAGTTTTCGCCCAATTCGTCAGGTTTGGGTAGCACTTCTTTTAAAAACTCAATGGGTACAATATCTACTCCCTTGTATTTGATGGGTTCAATAGAGGCCATGCCAATATTTTGTATCACCCTGAGGTGGGTCAGGTATTCCTGGCTGAAAGTCATCCAAAAGCGAGCTCTTTTGATGGTCGGGAAGTTTTTCACCAATGACTCCAATTCTTCGTGATAGATCAAATAGGATTCTTTGGGACCAATGTTTGGATAGGTCAAAGGTTTGTGGATTTCGTGAGGTTCAGTATAGACCCATTGACCATTTTCCCAATATTTTCCTTTTTGTGTGACTTCACGAATGTTGATTTCGGGATTGAAATTGGTGGCAAATGGTTTTCCGTGATTGCCGGCGTTGCAGTCCACAATGTCGAGGTAGTGAATCTCATCAAAATGATGTTTAGCTGCATAGGCAGTAAATACTTGAGTAACTCCAGGGTCGAATCCACAACCCAAAATGGCTGTTATTCCGGCGTCTTTATAACGGTCATGATAAGCCCATTGCCATTTGTATTCAAATTTGGCTTCATCTTTTGGTTCGTAATTGGCTGTGTCGAGATATGCAGTTTTTGTTTCCAGACAGGCGTCCATGATCGGAAGGTCCTGGTAAGGTAGAGCAAGGTTCATGACAATGTCGGGCTTGTATTTATTGATAAGATTTACGACATTTTCTGCATAATCGGCATCCACTTGATCGGTTTTTATGTCCACCCCAAGTTTGTTTTTAATATCGGCGGCAATTTTGTCGCATTTCGATTTTGTGCGGCTTGCCAAGACAATTTCGTTGAACACATCGGTGTTCATGGCACACTTAAAAGCAGCCACACGTCCAACGCCACCTGCTCCTATGATTAAAACTTTTCCCATAATTCTGTTATTTTTAAGTTTGGCAAAGGTAATATTATTTTAGAAAAAGCATTTCGGTAAATTGTTTAGAAATCTTAAAATCTATATTAAATAAAGAGGCCATTACTTTGAAAAAGCATTGATTCTTTTTTGCAATGAATTGCCATAATTGTCGACCAACGTCAGGGTGTGCATGCCTTTCTCGAGTTCCATAGAAAGTTCATGGTGATTTTTTGTTTTGCCAATAAAAACATTGTCGATAAACCAGAATAATTCGCTGTTTTCAAGTAAATGGGCAGCTTTGAAAATTATTTTTTGTTTTTTCCCGTCAATATCTACCGGCAAATAAACAGAAACATCGGTAGATGGATAAATCAAACGAATAGGGGATAGTTCTTCTTGCTCCCAACATTTGTCATCCCAGGGGGGTAAATCTTTGTAATCAGGATGATTTTTTTTGTAATAATAAGCCATATCGGCCGGCAAAACAAACCAATTTTTTCTGATGGCTTTTTGTGGGTCATAGCAACCTATATGAACACGTTTTGATAAATTTTCATTGAGATAAATGGGTATATGATATGGGCATAGATCTGTTTTTTCGGCATTTTTGGGCAAGTAAAGATTTTTTGTTTCTTCACAATTATCACCGGCTAAATAACCGCTTTTGGCACATACTTTTTTTAATTTCATTTCTTTATAGGGTTGAATAAAAAACTTGCTGCGGGGTAAAATGTTAAACACATCAAACATGATAGGTGCTGCAACATCTATTCCTGTCAAACCATCTCTTCCGACATTAGAAGCATTACCAACCCAAATGCCAACAACATATTTACTAGTTAGGCCAATACACCAGGCATCTCTAAAACCGAAACTTGTCCCTGTTTTCCAGGCAATTTGTTGATGGGATTCAAACAATTGCCAGCGATCTCCTTCTATTGGGCGGTTTTTTTGAGATAAGCCGTTAAAGACGGTCCATAATGCATCGACTCCTATAAAAAGGGCCGGATTAGTGTAATTTGTGGAATTTGAATCTTTTGATTTTTTGAAATATGTTAATGATGCGTAATTTTTTTGATCGGGAATTAAATGATTGAAATAAAGATTTAATGAAGATCCCATGAATGCATACAAATTGACAGCTTCCCAGAGAGATATTTCTGCTCCTCCCAGTATGATCGAAAGGCCATAATGAGAAGCAGGATATTTTATAGAGGATATTTTTAATTTTTTCAATGCATTGGTAAATTTTTGTATGCCATAAGATCTTAAAAGTATGACGGCCGGGATGTTGAGTGACATCGAAAGAGCATCTTGTGCGGGAATAGCACCGCGATAGGAACGGTCAAAATTTTGAGGACGAAAGTTTTTATACATGACAGGCGCGTCCTTAAGCAATGTCCCGGGAAGGATCAGTCCTTCATCGTAAGCCAGGGCATACAGCAATGGCTTGAGAATACTTCCTGTACTTCTTGGAACGGTGATCATGTCGATATTTTCACCATTTTGTCCATTCTTATGATAAACATTGCCGACATAAGCAAGAATTTCACCGCTGCGAATGTCTGCTACCAAAGCAGCGGCATTAAAAATGCGGTTGTTTTTTAAAGTGTTCATATGTTGGTTGACAATGCCTGTTATGGCTTTTTGAAAATCACTGTTGATGGTTGTGATAATTTTCTCCCCTTTATGCTTTTTATGAATCGTTTCCAGAAGATGAGGAGCTAATGCAGGAAGTTTTTTGGGTATATTGGGTATTTCTTCTGTTATAGCAGACAAATATGTCTGACGATCGATAATTTTGCGCGAAAATAGTTTTCTTAAAAGTTTATTTCTTTTTTTATACAGAAGTTCTCTGTTTTTTCCCGGGTGAATAAGTCCCGGCGCATTCGGCAATACAGCAAGGGTGGCACATTCGCCCCAAGATAACTCTTCGGGATTCCTACCGAAATAACGCCAGGCAGCAGCGTCCAGGCCGACTATATTTCCGCCAAAAGGAGCATGTGACGTATAGAGCATCAGAATCTTGTTTTTTGTAAATGAAAGTTCCAATCTTAAAGCCAGGAATATTTCTTTCATTTTATTCCAAACGGTTCTTTCTTTGTTTTTTAAGACAAGACGAGCCAATTGCATGGTAATTGTACTTCCACCACGTTTAATTTCACCATGCATGAGATTGGTTGATAGAGCTTTGAAAAGAGACACCGGATTGATTCCCGGATGAAAGTAGAAATATTCATCTTCAAATTGTAAAAGGCAAACACGAAATTTTTCGGGAATTTTTCCGGAAGGGGGAAACCTCCATTGCTGATCAGAGGCAATTTTCGCGCCTATTAATTTATTTTGACAGTCAAAAATAGTAGTCGAAAAAGAACCGGAGAATAAAGGATCCGGCAATAAAAAATAAAACCAAACGAAAAAAAGTATTATCACTATGGCTATTGACGTTTTTAAAAGCCTTGAAAAAGAAAAATTACAAAGGTTCATTTTTAACTATGTTGATCCAATAGCCATTGGTGATGCTTACTATGTCACTATCATACATTGCTTCACACTTAACAGAAGGCATGTAATACTTGCCGGAATAAGCAGCATTAAGCATTACGTAAAAAGTTTTTGTTTCGCCCTTTTTTAAATCAAAGTATGTCAGCACTCTGTCATCTCTAATATCTTGATGAGAAAAATTTGAAGAAACCCAACGGGATGATGAGCCAAACAAGCGATGATTGATTATTTCAAATCCAGATGGGAATATTTGAGATAAAGCCATGTTTTGTATATCTGAAAGTATACCTTTGTGAGAGATGACAACTTTTGCAATCAGATCGGTGTTTTGTTTAATATTTTTGATATCTGCGGGTGTTCCATCCATTAAATAAAAAGATACTTTCATGCTTATGTTTTTTTCCATGGCAATGTTATCTGTGGTGAGGGGTTGACCGCTGTTGAAAATCTCCACGAATAAATTATTATTAGAAAGATTTTTGATTTTGAATGTTTTATTAAATTCCTTGACAGGAATCTCTATGAAGGGTTTTTTGTTTTTTATGGTTAACTTTTCATTTTCAAAAAAAAGATCTGCATAGATTTCTTTGGAAAAATTTTTGGCATATTCACAATATGCCAAAATTCCGAAAGAAGTAGATTGTGTAGGATACCGGTAATTACTGTTTAAACTTTTTGTTATTTCAGAGATTTTTTTGTGGGCAAGATCCCATTTGCTCATATGAATTAATGCTATTGCCAACAAAGCTTCATCACGAACTTTTGATCCATAAGTATTGATATAATCAAAATAATCGGGAACAGTATAATTTTCAACGCTTTTGAGCAGATGATCGGCAATTTCCGGTTTTCCGCTTATATGATAAGTGGCAGCCAATAAAACTTTAGCTGTTGGATCAATTTTAGTTAATTCACGCATCCTGTTCATTGCCGAATAAAATGGCTTTCCTGCTAAAGCAAGCGTGTATAAGCGATAAGCTTGTTTCAAAAGATTATAACGTAAATTCAAAGATGAATTCCATTCATTAGCTTTGCTTTTTTGAAAATCAACCCATTTGTTTATCATGTCTTGTGGAACAGGGTAACCCCTTTTTTTCGCGATAACTAGAAAATGTCCCGCATAAGATGTTCCCCAATCATCCACATTATTATAGTAAACAGAAGGCCAATAGTAAAACCCTCCATCGGAGTTTTGGAAATTTTTTAATTTATTGATAGCGGCTTGAATATTTGATTTGATTTTAGTTTTTTGATCGCTCGGTAATTCGAGAACATCATCTAAAAAAACCTGGACAAAAACGGATGAAACGGTCTGCTCCAAACATCCGTGTGGATAAGTGATTAGATAATCAAGATGCTCTTGAAAATTAACAGAAGGCAACCCCGATAATACAATTCCGGCCTGATTGGTTCCATTCACTCCAATGGGCTGAACCGTTTTTTCTAAGGTTTTACCCGGTGCAATGGTTATTTTTTCGGAGATGTTGAGTTTGGGTGAAGGTATCTTTACAGGTACATATAGTTCATAATGAGCAAGGTGTGGTCCGGCTTCTGCTGTGACTTGAACAAATGCCTGGCCGGTTTTGTTTTTTACTTTAACGCGGAAAGAAATAGTTTTTTCCCCTTTTGTACCAAACTTTACTTGTTTGGTTGACGGGCCAATGATTTGCAAATGATTGTTGGTTTTTAGTTTTATATTTACGTGCTTTATTGCATTTTCAAGTGCAAAAATGGTAACCGGGATATCTATTTCTTCATCCGGAGAGATGGTTCTTGGCATAGAAGGCAAAATCATCAAATCATTGATGACTTTTACGTTTTTTTCTGCAGAGCCATAAGCGCCTGTTAAAACATTACCGGCGACAACCATGACTCTTACAGAACCAATATAATTGGGAATTTTGACGTTGTGTTGATTTGTTTGATTTTCTTTTAATTCAAATGGGCCAAGAAAAACCACCATCGGTTTAAAACGGTTTTCTTTAAACTTGTCGTTTCTGACCAATAAATCTTGATCTCCGCCTATACCGTATATTCCTGCCAATTTTCCTTCATATGAACCAATGACAAACTTATACATGTCGAACGTGTTGATGCCAAGGGCATAGCGCCCATAAAATTTTTTCCAGGGATCAGGAGTAGTGAAGTTTGTTAAGTCCAATAATCCCTCATCAACCAGAGCAATTGTATAGGTCATGGCTTGTTTGTTCTTTTCTCGAATGGCGATGTTAACAGTTGTTTCGGGATTTATTTTATCCGGCATCTTAATTTCGGGGTATAAATGGGAAAGCGGATTTTCAACTTTTAATCGTTGAACACCATATAATCTAATGGGTCTGTCATTGCTTGTGTAACCGTATGGTTGTAATAATGTAATGTGTATGAAGGCATTTGGACTCATTTCTTCCGTTGTTCGGAATGTTATGGTGTTGTTGGTTTTATCTACATTATACCATTGGCTGAATATGACATTGGAATGATTTTCTATGCTCAACAGCAATTTACCGGGGTAAAGAACCGGGATAGAAATTTTAACTTCTTCACCCGGTCGATATACCTCTTTGTCGGTATTAAAATTCAAAAATTCTGCGGCCTCACCTTGCAATGGTGTGTAAAAATAATCATCAGAAACAGCATAAAAGAAACAGCCCGAACTGTGGCCTGAAGCAAGATCGGTGATACGGATAAATTTTTTACCCCAAATATTTTTTTCTAATTTCAGTTGATAAAGCACTTTGCCGTTGGGGTTATCAATGGTATCTTTGTAAAACAAATTTAAGTTGTGGTCTGAGATATACTCAGATGGGTTTTGATTAAAACCGGCATGCCACCACCAATTGTATTGGATATCAAATAGTTCTATCAACAATTTTCGGGATTTCAACAATTTTCCATAAGGGTCGACATTGACTATAGGAATATTATTGGTTTTTTGTAAGTTTAGTGCCTGAATGGTGTAATCACCGTCCGGAAGTTTGAAACCAACATAGGAATCATAAGGGGAGAATGGAAATGAAGTAACATTGATACTAAAATCGCCCGAGGGCTCAAAAACTTTAGTTTTAAAGAAAATGTTCAACATACCGGGTGGGTTTTGAATCTCGGGATCGAAAGAAATTTTTGCTTTTCCTTGATTATCAAGCAAATTGTCGAATAAAATATTTTCAAATGACTCAAATCTTTTCAATGGGTCGTCAAAAATGTATTTTGAATAATTTTTAAAATGCGTTTTGGTCTTTTTTACAGACATTTCAACAATGGCTTTAAGGTTGGCGGCTGCTCCGCCATGGAGCCATTCGGCATATAAATCAAGAACATTATTTTCGTTGGTAATCAATTCCTTTTTATTCTTTAGAAACATTTTGATCCTGTTTGGTTTTATTGTTTCTACCTTTAGTGTTTTTGAAAATTTTGCCGCGCCGGCTTTTACGATCAATAGCCAGTTGCCGGTGGGAGCATCCGGGTTTGTCGATGTTCGCAAATCGTAAAAACCGTTTAAAGACTTATTTACCACAGTTTTTTGATAAAGTTGGTTATAGGGTGTATACAATTCCATTACGACCGGCAGGTTTGACAAATTCCTTTGATTGCTATTTTCCAATATGAAACTGACGTAAATGCTGTCACCGGGTCGCCAAACATCCCGTTCGGTATATATAAACCCTTTTATCCCTTCTTGTGCTTGAATGCCGTCAGTGTCAAAGGAGCTTAAAGAAAGTGCTGATGCATCGTCTACTCTTAAATAACCGTATTGTCCATTTTTTTTGACTACAACCAGGAACGGTACATTGTTTAACGTTAATTCAAGTTTTCCGTTTTGTTGTGTTTCGCCTTTACCAATTAGTTGATTTTGAAAATTATACAATTCTATTTGGGCGCCACCCAAAGGTTCTGCAGATAAAAGGTCGCTGACAAATATCCATATTTTGTTATTAGAATTTCTTTTTGCAATGATGCCAATATTTGAAACGAAAACATTCTGTGCGATAAAATGAGAGGGATTTTGATAATAATACTGATGGCATGGATTTTCATTTTGGGAGTAATATTCTTCCCAGTCAAAGTCCCAATCATAGTCATGATTGATTTGCCAAATCAATTCCTTAAAGGGGTCGTCATAATAATATTCTATATCATCGGGTCCTTCAAAATTTGAAAATTTTTTGTCGTCGATAGTTGAGCTTTCATTCTCTGCAATGCTATTTTCACAAGGATACAATGATTGGTGGGGTGAAAAAGAAATATAGATCCGGTAGATGGAACCCGGATCAGGTTTGATTAATTTTGATAAATCCAATCCAAAATCATTCCATTGGCGGTAGTCGATATTGTTGTTTTCGCTGATTAAAGGAATTTCGCCTTTGTAAATCAAACGACCGACACGGGCCAATTGAGACGATTCGTTGATTTGATTTTCCTGAAAAAATTGAATTATATTGTCGGCAAATATTTTGACTATATGAACATTTACAGCTTTTAAATTCACTGCCTTGAATTTAAAAATGGCATTACCGGACGCAGGTAATATGTTCCCCTCATTAATAATCTCAACAGCCGGTTTTAGACTGGCAAAACTGACAGGATGTTCAATTTTTTTATTTAGTTGACGATTCTTAGTATTTCTTATCGGCGGTTCGATGATTAAAGTATAATTTCCGTAAACTTTATTGATGGGATATATTTTTACTTGATTTAATTTGACATCATAAGTGAAATCCACATGAACATTTTTAAAATAAATTATTCCGGATAAATCCAAAGAAGGGTCGATAGGATCAGAGAAGTTTATTTCGATGAATTGATCGGGATCATTGTAATGGTATATAGACAAAACGTCAAAATCGTTGATGCTTGGAATGTGAACCTCTTCCTTTCCTTTGTTGTTGGAGTTTATTAGTTTTCCGTCCCATTCCAATAAAATTGTTGATTTGGTTTCAGACCTGTAAATGCTATCGACAGTGAAATAATATTTTTTGTTTGAATAATCATGATTCCATTTTATTTTTAAGGATTTATTTTCTTGAAATGCCTTTAAAATTTTTTCCAATTCTGTCAAATTCACGAAATCGGAAGTTTCGACAGTGCCTTCCAGTTTATTCCAATGTAGATTGTTTATATTGTATGGTTGTATGTTATTAATCAAAACATCAATGATTTGTGGTTTAGTTTTAAATTTAAACTCAAACTCTAAGTTTTTTGAAATGTCCGGAAAAAATTTTTTCAAATCGAGTGATGCATTAAATAGCGTATTATTGGGCAAAAGTTCTTTCGGTTTTATCGAAAGGGTTCTGTTATCAGACCAGGATATGTCATAATCAAAATGTGGCTCAATTTTAATCAGGTCTTTTTCATTAATACTGCCCAAATCAATAGTGGGAGGTTGATAAAATTGTATAATAATTTTGTCGGCGTTGGAAATCAGTCCTGATGTAAAAGCATAGACGTACTTTGTAACCTCAGGATCTATCTTGGCTCTTTCATTTGTTTTTTTGCATTGGACAAAAAAAACAACCGAAGCCAAAAAGGCAAAGACAAAGTTTTGTAATAATTTCATGTTGAAGAATTATGATTAGGACTATACAAACTTAAAAAAAACGATTTTATTGAAAAATTTTTGAGTTAAATTTTGGAGGTAAATTCTTCAGAATAGTCAAAAACACTCTGTTATGAACATATTCATCCAACATCGGATGGATTGACGCATATACAAAGTGTTTTTAGCATATCTTTCATATTCTTTATTTTGAGTATTGGAGGATAAAAAAAACTTTCAAGAAGCAAATTTTTAACGGCCATGAATTCTGCTTTTTTGAACCAGCCAATGATCTGCCAACACTATGGCGGTAACTGCTTCGACAACCACCGGAACTCTCAAAGCAATACATAGGTCGTGCCGTCCTTCTATTTTAAGCGTTTCGATGGTTTTTGTGTTAAAATTCCAAGATTTTTGTTCTTGAGGGGTTGACGAAGTTGGTTTGACTGCCACTCTGAAGACAAGAGGGTTGCCATTGCTGATGCCTCCATTGATGCCTCCACTATGATTGGTGGCGGTGGTGCCTTTATCGTCAATCACCGGATCGTTATGTTCGCTTCCAAACATTCGGGCTGCAGCGAATCCGCTTCCAAACTCTATACCTTTTATGGCAGGAATGGAAAAAACGGCATGGGCTATGGTAGATTCCAATGAATCGAAAAAAGGTTCTCCTAATCCGGCGGGTATGTTCTTAACAATACATTCCACAATGCCGCCTACACTGTCGTTTTTTTCCAATGCTTTTTGCAATCCTTTTTCAATATCTTTTTCTCCGGCAATTTCAATGACCGTTGCATGAATATCCATAAAAGGAATAACCTTTTTTGCTACTACACCGGCTGCAGTTAATGGCAGGGTGAGGCGGCCCGAAAAGTGTCCTCCGCCTCTGGGGTCGTTAAAACCGAGATATTTTTGTGAAGCAGTATAATCAGCATGTCCCGGTCTTGGCCAACTTTTAAATATTTCGTAATCTTTTGACCGGGTATTTTCGTTGTCAAATAAAATGGTCAAAGGCATTCCGGTGGTTTTTCCGTTGTATACACCCGAAATCAATTTAGGAATGTCTTTTTCTATTCTGGGAGTTGTTCCCGGTTTTCCCGGTTGTCTACGGCGTATGTCTTCATGAAAGTCCTCCGGAGAAAGATCAATGCCGGGTGGCACTCCGTTGATGACAATGCCAACATGGGGTCCGTGCGACTCACCAAAAATAGTTACCTGAAACAAACGTCCTAATTGATTCATCTTTTGTGTTCTAAGGTCGTAAATTTAGATAAATCATCCCAAATTTGAGGATAAGATTTATTGACAGCATCACTTCCTAAAATCCAAAGACCTCTTTCTGAAAATGATCCCAAAATAATTCCTGCCATCACCAAACGATGATCGTTGTGCGAATAAAACTCTCCTCCCTTAACGTTTCCCGGATAAACAACCGCC
Organism: Vicingaceae bacterium; assembly: GCA_026003395.1. Lineage (NCBI taxonomy): Bacteria > Pseudomonadati > Bacteroidota > Flavobacteriia > Flavobacteriales > Vicingaceae > Vicingaceae bacterium. The sequence continues at coordinate 45,651 of BPHE01000007.1, read as the reverse complement.
ACATTTCCTTCGGTTTCGATTTTTAGTCCCAACCGGTTCCATTCTTCCATGATGGTTGCCAATCTGTTGGATTCTTTGTGTTCCAGTCGTTCAATGCCGTATATTCTGCATGGCCCGGATGCTCTAACAGCCATGGCACAAATAACCGGAAAAAGATCCGGAGAATCGCCGATATCGATATCAAAAGATCCGGGTTTGTCGGTAGATTTTACATAGAGTTGGTCATCATTCAACCAATTCACATTGGCTCCATATTGTTCAAGGACTTCTAAAATTTTTTTGTCGGCATGCGAAGAACTTTTGCTGATTCCTTCTATAATCAATTCTCCATGACAAGCCGAACCGGCAATGTAAAATGCAGCAGTGCTCCAGTCGCTTTCCACTTTAAAACGGCAATTTAAAACAGGTTGATATCCATGAACAACAAAAAGGTCTTTTTCCGGTTCATAAATTTGAATTCCGGCTTGACGTAATATGTCCAGAGTAATATCAATGTAGGGCCGGCTCTTGAGAGAATTAATCTTTATTTGGCTTTTGCCTTCCAGAAAAGGAATTGCCATCAATAAACCACTGATCCATTGAGAAGAGCCCGGAAACAATAAACTTGTTTCGGCATGATGTAACCTACCTTTAAGGCTAACCGGAAGGTATCCGTTATTCGAATCAAAAATTAATCCAAAAGCTTTTAAAAAATCACCGGAAGGCAATAATTTTCTCCGGTATAAACTGCCTTTTCCGTCAATTTTAATGTTGGAATAGAATAAAGTTGAAATAATGGAAAAAATACGAGTAGACAGTCCTGATTCTCCTGTATGTAAAGTAACTGTGTCTCTATCTCTGAAGTTTGTTCGGAGATAAAAAAACTTTATTTCCGCTTACCTCAACCTCAACATCCAATTGACGGGCTAAGTCGAATGAAGTTAAAACATCTTCACAAGGGTTGACCGGCGAAGCAATGATTTTTTGTCTTGACGCTACAGCCAGGGCAACAATTCTTTGCCAGTGACTTTTTGAAGCGGGAATTTTTATATTTCCATTCCAGGTGAATGGTTTGACAAAAGTTTTCATGAAGGCAAGTGTAGGAAATTTTTATTCAAGCAAGTTCAGAGCTATGGCTTTTTTTACAAGTCCTATAGAATTTTTTACACCTAATTTGACAAACAAATTGCTTCTGTGCATTTCGACTGTTTTCTCAGAAATATTAAGCATTTGCGCTATTTCTTTTGTTGTTTTTTCGTTAAAAATCTCTTTTAAAATTTGCTTCTCTCTTTTGCTTAAAACCACAGTAGTTTCTGTGTATAATTTAATTTTACGTCTTGCTTCACGGCTTATATATTTATCTCCATTGCAAACGCAAAGAATTGATTCGATCAACGTGTCAATAGGTTCCGATTTTAAGACATAACCATCAACTATATTCAAAGCCCGGGAAATATTGATGCTGTCGTCTATTGATGTGAAAAAGACAATTCTCAACTTTGGATGCTGTATTTTAATGCTTTCAATAAAATCAAATGCATTGTCTTCACCAAAAATAATATCCTGAATCAATAAATCGTAAAAAGTATTTTGATCTTTCGAGGCATTTAATAGAAACTTCAATTCTTGTTGATTTAAAGCTATGTCGACTGATAAATCAGTGATGTTGCTTATCAGCAATTCTTTGATGCTGCTGGCAATTGAAGAATGATCATCGGCCAATAATAGTTTCATAAAAATTAAATTTTAAGTTACAGGTAACATAATATGTATCACCGTGCCTTGATTAGAAGAGGTTTCAATTAAAAATTTCCCTCCCAATGCTTCGGTGCGTGATTTAATGGTCATTAACCCTTGTCCGTTTTTCATATCTTTGATTTCCATTCCTTTACCTTCGTCTTCCACAGATGTTATCAAGTATTTGCCTTTTAGGTTGAGGGTCACATGACAAACTTGCGATAAAGAGTGTTTTCGGGCATTGTTGACAAGTTCTTGTATCATCCGGTAAATTATGCTTTTCATGGCAGGGTTGATGTTATCTTCATTTGACAGGTTTGAATGAAAATATATTTTGAAATGTTCCCGGCTGTTTTCAATACAATAATTTTTTAATAAATCATTCAGCGGAAACTCTTTAAATGAAGCAGGCATGAGATTGTGGGAAATTGTTCTTAGTTCATCATAAACACTGTCTAATCGATCTTTGATTTGAGAGGGTATGCTAAAAAATGTGTCATTCTTTTCTAAATCAAATTTGATAGCGGCAATTTCAGATCCTACTGTATCGTGCAACTGCTCTGAGATTCTTTTCCTTTCTTTTTCTTCCCCTTCTATCACTGCCATCAATTGCAATTTTTCTTTTTTCCGTTTTTCTTTTTGTTTTGAAATAAACAACCATGCAGTAAAAATTAGCAAGAAGATCATCAACAATAAAATTAAAAATCCTATTTGGTATTTGCTTTTGTTAATTTCCATTTGAGACTTAATCAGTTCCAGGTCTTTTTTCATCAACAATTTCTCTTTTTGGCCGGTTTCATATTTTATCAATAATTCATTGATGTTTCTTTGTGTTTCGGCATTTGAAGTTTTTAAAAATAATTGATGCGCTTGCAATAGATAATCATACGCATTTTTGAAATCTCCAACGGAAGCATAAGAAAATCCTAAATTTTTATATATGGTGTAGCGTTTATCTTCGCTATGCAGCAGATCGACATATTTCAATGCTTTCTTCCCGGTGTCTATAGCTGCCGAAAATTTTTTTTGATTTATCAATGCCGCCATCAATCCCAAATGGTTTATCAGGACATATTGAAATAGGTTGTTTTTATGAGAGAGTTCGTAAGATTTTGAAAAATAATACACAGCACTGTCGTTTTTGTTTTGCGAAAGAAAATATTCTCCTAAAGAATAATAACCAATGATGAGTCCTGTCAGATTTTTATATTTTTCTGATAATTGCAGACATTCCATTGTGATTTTTTTTCCTTCAACGGGTTGGTTCAATTTTATCAAAGATAATCCAAGAATGTTGCCAATGGCAGGTAGATACACCGAATCGTTGATTCGATTTCAGATACAAATAGGCATCCCGGCTGTATTTATATGCATTTGAATAATCTAATAAACTAAAAAAAATGTTGGCGATATTGCTTTTTATCAAAGCCGATTGATAGGGCTGATTAAAATGATCGTAAATTTCAAGAGCTTTTTTATATTCTTCAATCGCTTCATAAAATTTCCTGTCGTATGCCAAAATCATAGCAGTCAGATTATGATATTTGGCAAGACGCAGAGTATCTTTTTTATTGGCAAAAAAGTTATAGCCCGTGTTGGCGACTACTTTTGCCGAATCTGTTTGACCGGTAAAAATCAAATATTTCGCAAGATTATAAAAATAAGCGTCATGAACAGATTTGCTCGAAGGATGTTGGTTGTAAATTTTTAAAATTTCTTTGAATAATGAATCTTTTTTTTCCGGCAATTGATTGAGTTTGTCAAAAAAAACAGAGATTGAAACAGAATCAAGGTTTGTATTTCCTTTTGAAAAGAAAATGGAAAAAAATAGAACAAGAAAGAATGCTTTTTTCATAAAAATAGTTGATTTTCAAAAATAATCAAATTTTGGTAAGAAAAGGTATTAAACAGAATTAATAATGTTGCATCAATGCAATAGACCGTAAAAATCAAAAAGAAATTTTTCATAAAACCAAATGAAAATCAAACGAAAGAAAGATTCTCGCAATAATTTTTCCTTATTCCTGAACAAGTGGCCGGTAAAAAAGAATTTCGAATTTTTTGAAATGTTGTAGGAATTGAATTAAGAAAACTATATACAGAATAATAGAAAATTTGACTTCTTTAACTCTGGTTATGCTTCTCCTTTGTTAAAGTTTAGTTTAGGAAATTCTGAACTTTATGTACTTTTAAAAGATTCTGCTATTTTTTGCCGGGTGGTCAAAAACTAAACATTTCACAAAATCAAAAACCGACAAACAATATTTTGTCAGCATGATGGCACGTCTCAAGGTTTTGTCCAATGTAAAAAAGAGTCAGGAAATTTTCTTTGGAAATTTAATATCAGGAAAAAATGAAGGGCGGCTCAATGGCCGCCCTTCATTTTAAGCATTACTTATTTTCTTCTATCACGCCATCTCCCACGTATCGGCCGTTTTTATAAATTTCAATTTTTATCAAAATACCGTTCTCGTCATATTTATACCACTTACCGTCGATCAGTTTGTAATTTTTGAAATAGCCGTCTTTGGATATTTGCTTGTTGAGGTTGTAAAGCTTGGCATAACCGTTACCATCGAAAGCGCCGATGTTGGGTTTTTCCTCTTCTTTTTTAACTACCACATTGGCAACGGGTTCTTTTTCTTCTTTTTTCTCAGCAACGACCGGTTTTTTGGGCTCGTAAGTTTTAGTTTTTTCCGGATCGATTTGGCCGTTGTTGAAATATTTTTCGGCTTTCAATTCCCCGTTTTCATAATATTCTTTTACTACACCGGCTTCTTTACCATCTTGCCATTCTCCTTCAATCATCAATTGACCGTTTTCATAATAATACTTTTGAATGCCTTCTCTTTTTCCGGATTCGTTGAAATTGAATTCTTGAGCAAGGTTGCCGTTCTCATAATATCTTTTGAAAGTCCCAACGTTCCGGTTGTTTTTCCAGTAACCTTCTTCTTGAAGTTGTCCGTTTTCATAATAAATTTTGTAGTAACCACCGGGGCGATTATTAACATATTCTATCTCGTCCTTAATGTTGCCGTTTGGGTAGTATCTTTTCCAGATACCGGTTTTACGACTGTCTTTGTAGTATCCTTCTTCAACCACTTGATCCGGACGGTAGCCGGGCAGGTTTTTCATGTGGTTGAATATTTTCCAAAGTCCTTGTTTGAGATTATTGGCATCTACGTAATTAATAGTGTCGCCATTGTAAATTTCAAAAGTTTGCCCGGTGTCATTTGTTATGGCAGAAAGTGTCAGCGTTCCCAAGCATAACACATATGTGAAGAAATTTCTCAACATATCAAAAAATTTTTATTCAAAATTACTTGAAATCAATCATTTATTTTTTAAAATTTAGATTAAACAAATATTTATTTCGTTTAATTTTTTCGTTTATACGTTTTTTAATATTTTTTGTTGCAAATTTTTTATCATATCTTCCACCATAACGGAGAAGGAGTATTTTGGTTGCCAACCCCAATCATTTCTTGCTTCAGTGTCGTCAATCGATTGAGGCCATGAGTCGGCTATTTGTTGGCGAAAGTCGGGTTGGTAGTCGATGGTAAATTCAGGGATGTGTTTTTTAATTTCATTAAAAATTTCTTGAGGAGTAAAATCAAAAGCATGAATATTGTAAGACATTCGGTTTCTAATTTTTTCGTAGGATGATTCCATCAAGGATATGGTTGCATGAATGGCATCCGGCATATACATCATAGGCAAGCGTGTGTCCGGTTTCAAAAAGCATGTATAATGCTGTTTCTTAATGGCATAATGAAAAATTTCAACCGCATAATCGGTTGTGCCGCCACCGGGAGGTGCATCGTAGCTGATCAAACCGGGATAGCGCAAACTTCTTACATCCACTCCGTATTTTTGGTGATAATACTGACACCAAAGCTCACCAGCATATTTGCTGATGCCGTACACTGTCACCGGTTCGACAACCGTATGCTGCGGGGTGTTTTTTTTAGGAGTGGTAGGTCCAAAAATGGCAATGGAGCTGGGCCAAAAAATTTTTTCTATGTATTTGTCTTTAGCAAGGTGCAAAACATTGAACAAACCCTCCATATTGATTTTCCACCCTTCGGCAGGTTTTTTTTCTGCAGTTGCCGAGAGCAGTGCCGCTAAAAGATACACTTCTTTGACATCATACTTTTTGACGGTCTCGAATAAAGTGTTTTTGTCCGTCACATCTAATTGAACAAAATCTAAAGGTGTGTCGACCGGTTTTATGTCAGACAAAAGAATCTGCCTGCTGCCATATAATTCGGTCAATTTATTTGTTAAGGGCGTACCAATCTGTCCTCCACAACCAATAATCAAAATTCTTCCCGGCATAATTTTCATGATATAATGACCCTTGCAAATGTGTAAAAAAATTATCAAATAAAAAAACATTTTTAGGTGTTTGACCTATTTTGCAAAATTTTTTATATTTGTGATGTGGAATTATGAAATGATTATTTTCAGAAATGGATTTCTATACTTATTCTAAGAGCATAAAAAGAAGATTGAAAAGAAAACCTGAATGATTCCTTTTTTTAATTTATTTTAAAGGTCAACAAGTTTATTGGCCTCAATAATTTTCTTAATTTTACTAACCAAAAAAAACTAACAACTATGCCATTCTATCATAAGCTTGGACAAATACCCCATAAACGCCACACGGTGTTTCGTAAACCCGGTGGTGGGTTGTATTATGAGGAGCTTTTTGGAACCATTGGTTTTGTGGGCATGTCTTCTCTTTTGTATCACATTCACAGACCTACCATGGTGAAAGATATAAAAGGGGTAAAAGACGTCAGCCCAAAAATTGCCGTTGAAAAAAATTTAAAGGCCTATAAGTTTATTGGATTTAACATTACGCCAGAAGATGATTTTCTTGAAAGCAGAAAACCAATATTGACCAATAACGATGTGACCATATCACTGGCGGCTCCAAAAGAATCTTTGAAAGATTATTTTTACAAAAACGCCGATTGCGATGAAGTAATTTTTGTTCATATCGGAGAAGGCGTTTTAAAAACATTTTTAGGAAATATTCCTTTTTCTAAAGGGGATTATCTGGTTATTCCCAGAGGCATGATTTATCAAATTCATTTTCAAACGACAGAAAACCGGTTGCTCATTATTGAAAGCCATCATCCCATATATACACCCAAACGTTACCGTAATCATTTCGGTCAATTGTTGGAACACTCCCCATTTTGCGAAAGAGATTTCCGCCCGCCTCTAGAACTGGAAACCTACGATGAAAAAGGGGATTTTTTAATAAAAATAAAAAAACAAAACCGTTTGTATGACTATGTTTATGCGGTTCATCCTTTTGATGTGATAGGCTGGGACGGATATAATTTTCCTTATGCTTTCAATATAAGTGATTTTGAACCTATCACCGGCCGAATTCATCAACCCCCACCTGTGCATCAGACATTCGAAACCGATGCTTTTGTCATTTGTTCATTCGTGCCGAGGTTGTACGATTATCACCCGGATGCAATACCTGCTCCTTACAATCACAGCAATATTGACAGTGATGAAGTTTTGTATTATGTCGATGGTGAATTTATGAGCAGGAATGATATCGCTCCCGGACATATTTCTTTGCATCCGGCCGGGATTCCGCATGGACCACACCCGGGTGCTACCGAAAGAAGCATAGGACAAAAAGAAACAAAAGAACTTGCCGTGATGATCGATACCTTCAGACCTTTGCAATTAACCAATTATGCCCTGGATATCGAAGACGGCAAATATTTTAAATCCTGGTTAGAATAAAATTACAAGTTTAACAAATAAAATTTTAGAAATATGAATACAAAAGAACAAAACATTCCGAAAATTGTGCCTGATGCAGAAGATTTTTTACCCATCATTGGCACTGATCATGTCGAACTTTATGTGGGCAATGCCAAACAAGCGGCATATTATTATCAAACGGCATGGGGTTTTCAGCCCTTGGCTTACAGTGGCTTGGAGACCGGCAACAAAGAGAAGGTCTCTTATGTTTTACAACAAGGCAAAATACGTTTGGTTTTAACCTCTCCATATCGTTCAACCAGCCCAATCAACGAGCATATTGTTAAACACGGAGATGGTGTAAAAGTAATTGCTTTGCAGGTAGAAGATGCCACAAAATCATTCGAAGAAACAACTTCAAGAGGAGCTAAAGCATATTTAGAACCCAAAAAACTGCAAGATGAAAATGGAGAAGTGATCATTTCAGGGATACATACATATGGCGATACGGTGCATCTGTTTGTGGAAAGAAATAATTATAACGGACCTTTTATGCCGGGTTTTGTCAAATGGGATCCGCCATACAAGCCGGCACCTGTTGGGTTAAAATACATTGACCACATGGTAGGCAACGTAGATTGGGGACAAATGAACACTTGGGCTCAGTTTTATGCCAAAGTGATGGGGTTTGCCCAGTTGATTTCTTTTGACGATAAGGATATTTCTACGGAATATACGGCTTTGATGAGCAAAGTGATGAGCAATGGCAATGGACGTATCAAGTTTCCAATCAATGAACCGGCTGAGGGGAAAAAGAAATCCCAAATAGAAGAGTTTATTGAATTTTATGAAGGTGCCGGAGTGCAACACATTGCAGTAGCCACCGACGATATTATTTCTACCGTAAAAGAGTTAAAAAAACGGGGAGTCGATTTTCTATATGTTCCCGATACTTATTATGACGACCTTTTGGACAGAGTGGGCCCAATTGAAGAAGATATTACTCCTTTGAAAGAATTAGGTATTTTGGTTGATAGAGATGACGAAGGTTATCTGTTGCAATTGTTTACCAAGCCTGTTGTTGACAGGCCAACCATGTTTTTTGAGATCATTCAACGTAAAGGTGCCAAATCATTTGGTAAAGGCAATTTTAAAGCTCTATTTGAAGCTATCGAAAGAGAACAAGCCAGAAGGGGCACTTTGTAAAGTCCTGCTCAAATAATTTTTTTTTTGAAATAGGGGGAAGTTCCCCCTATTTTTTTAAGAAAACTTTTCTTATTGACACTATTACTGATGACCAACATTCAGTTAACCAAAGATAAGATTGAAAGCTGCCATCAATTTGTTATCGTCATAAATTTTAAATAAACATTTATTGTCAAAAGTTGTTAGGGAATAATTTGCAGACATCTTGAAATTTGCTGAAAAACAACAGCATTGTCTTTTTTATAGAAGTATAAAGAGTATCTTTGCAAGAGCCATTAATCCAATTTTTTTGAAAAAAGATTCAAACAGCCGGTTAAATATACGATATGGAATTTTCGTATTGATTTATTTTATCTCTTTTGCCACATATTTAATTTTTAACCGTTACTTTTTATTGGATCCTTGGTTTTTCGGAAAATGGTGGTTGACATTTTCATTCTTGCCAACTTTATTGCCACAATCTGTTTGGCAATGGATGCATGTCGAAAATAAATATGAAAAAACTGTGATAGGTTTGGTGTCAATAGGCCCTTTTTTCACCATGTTATTTATTTTGATCAACTGGGAGTTCTCCACGCATTTTAAAACTATAGATTTTAATATTATCGGAAAAAAATCAAATACAACCGGCTATATCCTTTACACCGACAAAACAGAATGGGAAAAAAATTATCCGTGGTTATTTTATTTCCACAATAGCATGGACGAATATGATGATTTTATTGCTTGTAAAACAATGCGTTGGGAGATACACAAAGGACTTGCCGGAGTGTTGTTGGTCAAAGAAAGAAAATGTATCGCTAAATTTTGATTTTAAGCTAACTTGTATTATTTATGAAATTTTGATTAAATACCGATAGATAAACAGGAAGTCAAATATATAAGCATAATTTTGTAAAAAAAACGAACGATATGTGTCCGGAACAAATAGAAGAGTATAACGATCTGCTTTCTAACCTTAAGTATGCGGCAATAATTCAGAAAGGCATACTTCCCAAGGATCGTCATTTTAAAAGATTATTTCGCGATTATGCATTGATCTTTTATCCAAAACAAATGGTATCGGGGGATTTTTATTGGATTGGAGCCAAAGAAAACCTTAAAATGATTGTATTGGGTGACTCAACCGGACATGGTTTGGCAGCAGCATTGATTTCAACATTGATGATAAATTTGATTGACTATGCTTTTTATTCCAAAAACCTTGAGAATCCTGCAGACATTTTGAAGGAAATTGATAAAAAGTTTTTGGAATGTTTCAGTTCGGAAAAAGAAAATGAACCTTATAATAATGATTGGGTGGAAATGGGGGTGATATTGATCAACGAAAAAGACAAAATCATAAGTTTTAGCGGAACCAGAAAAAACTTGTTGATTGCTCATCAAAACAACTTGATAGAGTGGAAGGGAAAAAACTTTCCCATTGGAGGATGGCAGTTGGATAAGGTAAGAAAATATGAAACCAAAATGCGACAATTTTCACCGGGAGATAGAATCTTCATTTATAGTGACGGAATCAAAGATCAAATAGGAGGAGAGAAAAACAAAAAGTTTTCATCTAAACGGTTGAAAGAAATTATTAACCAAAATCTAGACAAAAACCTGCAGGAAATAAAACAAGTTCTGGAAAAAGAATTTCAAGAATGGAAGGGAGTCGAACCACAAACCGATGATGTGTCATTTTTGGCAATTGAATTGGGATAAAGTATATGATAGAAAAATAGAATCAGAGTTATATTACGTTATTTCATCAGCTTGAAAAATTAATATCCCAATACAGATCTTACTTGTTTGATTTTTTTAAGAGCAATGGTCCTGGCTTTGTCCGCCCCTTTTTTTAATTTTTCGTCAATTAATTCACGGTTTTGCATTAATTCATGATAGGTTTTTCGCTCGTTTTCAAATTTATTGACGATAATTTCATACAGCCATTGTTTGGCCTGTCCATATCCAAAACCTCCGGCTAAATATTGTTTTCGAAGAGATTCGGTTTCTTGAGGTGTTGCCAGCAGAGAAAAAATTTTGAAAACATTGCAACTATCCGGATCTTTAGGGGCTTCTAATGGCTGGCTGTCTGTGACGATGCGCATGATTTGTTTTCGTAAAGTTTTGTCGTCTGTGAAAATATTGATGTAATTATTATAAGATTTGCTCATTTTTCTACCGTCGATACCCGGAATGGTTTTTACTTTCTCATTAATCTTTGCTTCGGGGAGAATAAAAATGTTTTGACCGATTTTATGATTAAAAGATTGGGCGATATCACGGGTAATTTCTAAATGTTGCTGCTGGTCTTTTCCAACAGGCACAATTTCTGCATCATACAACAGAATGTCGGCTGCCATCAATACAGGATAGTCAAACAATCCGGCATTGACATCGGCAAGGTTGTCGGATTTATCTTTAAAAGAATGGGCATTGGCCAACATCGGATATGGGGTGAAACAATTTAAATACCAGGTTAATTCGCATACTTCGGGAATGTCGGATTGGCGATAAAAAACATTTTTATCGGTATCGAAACCAAATGCAAGCCATGCAGCCGCAACCGCATAAGTATTTTCCCTAATAACGTTACCGTCTTTGATGCTTGTAAGAGAATGCAAGTCGGCAATGAAAAAAAAGGCCTCGTTGCCCGGATCTTTAGAAAGCTCAATGCCGGGGATAATTGCCCCTAAAATATTGCCTAAGTGAGGAACACCGGAGCTTTGTATGCCGGTTAAAATTCTTGCCATCGGATTTTTGCCGCAAATTTATGAAACTTTGTTTACTCTCAAGGAAATAACTTCGATGCAAAAATCCGGATGCTATTTTTATGGATATATTTGCCAATCGAGCAAATGAAAAAGTTGCCATTAAATATCAAAAAATTTTTTTCCGGCCTCTGGAAAATTTATCTGCTATTGGTCACGGCGGTCTTTTTGATTATTTTATATCCATTCTATTATTTTTGGCTAACAGACGAAAGACACTTTAAAAAAGGATTTCATCTTACCCGGATGCACGCCAAATTAATTTTATTTTTTGGAGGAATAAGAGTGAAAATTTTAAAAAAACAACCCCTTCCTTCTCCTCCTTATGTGATTATAGCCAATCATAGCTCCTATCTTGATATTTTATTGTTATATGCTTTGATTGACAAACCATTTGTTTTTATGGGCAAACATGAATTGACACGAATACCTCTATTTAACATATTTTTCAAAAAGTTTAACATTCCGGTTGACCGCCAAAATTCGACCCAAGCCAGCCTGGCTTTTCTTAGAGCAGAGAAAATGTTGGATGCAGGTTATTCGGTGGTTATATTTCCTGAAGGAGGCATTCCAAAACATGCTCCTGTTGTAAAACGCTTCAAACCCGGAGCATTCCGTCTGGCCATAAAGAAAAAAGTGCCAATAGTGCCTATAGTTTATATCGACAATTGGAAACTTCTGGGTGATAAACAGGTGTTTTCATTAAAAGCCCGTCCCGGAGTTGCCGGGGTGTATTTTTTACCCGTAATAAAACCTGAAAATTTGAGTGAAGAAAGTATTCAAAATACCGCCAATGCTTTGATTGATCAAATGAATCTTTTGATAAAACAATACAATTCTAAGGAAATGAAAAAGGTTGAATGAAGGAAATATTGCATAAATTTGCCTTAAAATTAACACAATGACGACCATCGACAAGAACTTGTTTTACAAATTGTGCGACCTCGCCAAGCTTGAGTTTACCGAATCTGAGAGTGAAAAGATCATGAAAGATCTGCAAAGGATCATACAATTTGTGGAAAAACTTAATGACTTACCGATTGATAATGTCGAACCCTTAATTTATGTTAATGATGAACCCGGGCGCTGCAGGGAGGATAAGGTGGAATATGTTGTTTCCCGTGAGGAGGCATTGAAGAATGCCCCACAAAAAGACACAGATTATATAAAGGTTCCAAAAGTGTTGCAAAAATAAAAAAGAATTCGTATATTTGCACGCAAATTAGCGGGTTGGGAAAATAAAAAAGAGGGGGACAAAGTCCCCCTCCTTAGTTTAAAAAAGTATGGAAAAGCTTGATAAACATACAGTAGAAAAAGAATTGCAAAAATATTTGGAGGAGAATGGTTTGTTCTTGGTTGATGTTTTGATTGATGACCACAATCATGTGAAAATCGAGATCGACAGCATGGCCGGGGTGAATATTGAACAATGCGTAAAGGTGACCCGAATTTTCGAATCTCTATATGACAGGGATATTTTTGATTATAGTTTGGAGGTAAGTTCTCCCGGTCTCGATGCTCCTTTTAAAACCAAAAAGCAATGGGAGAAAAATATAGGAAAAAAAATTTGGGTTACCACACATGATCAAAAAAAGATTTGTGCTGTTTTATCCGGTTTTGACGAACACAATATTATTATAAAACCTGTTACACTAAAAAAAAGAGGTAAAGCAACTGTGGAGATTGTAGAAGAAAGTGAAACAAACATTCCCATTGACCAAATTAAAACAATGAAAAAATACATTAAAATTTAAAATAATACTATGGCTACCAGAATTAAACAACACCAAATTGACAAATCCGGTATTGTTGAAGCTTTCGGAGAATTAAAAGAAGCTAAAAATATTGACCGGGCAACAATGATGAACATCCTCGAGAGCGTTATTCGCAACATGATTAGAAAAAAATATGAGGATGACGAAAACTTCGACGTAATTATCAATCCTGATCGTGGAGATATTGAGATATACCGCAAGCGTGAGATAGTAAATGACGGTGAAGTGGAAGACGAAAATAAACAAATACCCTATTCGGAAGCAATCAAAATTGACCCGGACTTTGAAGTGGGCGAAGAGGTTTATGAGCCCATTTCGTTAGAGTCCTTTGGCCGCAGGGCTATTATGGCCATGCGTCAAAATTTGATTTCCAGAATCAGCGATTTAGAAAAAGAGCATTTGTTTGAACTATACAAAGATCGTGTGGGACAAATCATTACCGGAGAAGTTTATCAAATTTGGAAAAAGGAAATAATGGTGCTTGACGATGAAGGAAATGAATTGATTCTTCCGATGAGTGAGTTGATTCCCACCGACAATTTCAAAAAAGGTGATACGGTAAGAGCCGTGGTTACCAAGGTTGAAATGAAAAATAACAAACCAATCATCACGCTTTCCAGAACATCTCCTCTGTTCCTTGAAAAATTGTTCGAATTGGAAGTGCCTGAAATTTTCGATGGTTTAATTACCATTAAAAAAATTGTCAGAGAGCCGGGAGAAAGAGCCAAAGTTGCCGTGGAGTCGTATGACGACCGTATCGATCCGGTGGGAGCATGTGTTGGGATGAAAGGGTCAAGAATTCACGGAATTGTGCGGGAATTGAGAAATGAAAATATCGATGTAATCAACTATACACAAAACCCACAACTGTTTATTCAACGTGCCTTGAGTCCTGCCAAGATATCGAGCATTGAGATTGACGAAGAAAACAAAAGAGCCAAGGTGTTTTTGAAACCCGATCAAGTTTCGTTGGCCATTGGTCGTGGCGGACATAATATACGCCTTGCGTCCAAGCTCACCGGTTATGAAATAGATGTATACCGTGAAGGTGACGAAGAGATTGAAGATGTTGCTTTGGATGAGTTTGTGGATGAAATTGACGAATGGATTATTGACGAATTGAAAGCTGCCGGCTTAGATACTGCCAAAGCTGTGTTGGAGCTGAGCAATGAGGAGCTTGTTCGCCGTACTGATCTTGAAGAAGAAACCATTGAGGAAGTTAAAAAGATTTTACAAGCCGAATTTGAAGATTAACATACCAAATTTTGAATAAGAAGAAAAACCGATAGGAAATAAATATTTATGTCAGAACAAAAAAAACCAAAGAGATTAGCAAAAGTGGCAACCGAGATTGGTGTCGGGAGGGAAACTCTTGTTGAGTTTTTAATTAAACAAGGGGCAAAAGATATTTCTCCCAACGATCCCAATGCAAAGATTGACGATGAAATGTATCAAAAAATCTTGAAAGAGTTTGCCCCTGACCGTATTTTGCAAGAAGAAAGCAGCAAGGTACAGTTGCCTGATCTTGAAAAGAAAAATATTAAAATTGAAGCCGGAAAAGTCAATAAAAATATCGAAGAACCGGAAGTGATCGAAGATGAAGTGATCATTAAAGACACAACTATTGATCCTATTGAAATTCCTGAGGACATCAAGCCAAAGATTAAAGTAAAAGGAAAAATAGAATTAGAACCAAAGAAAAAAGAGCTTAAACCAGAGGAAAACACAGAAAAAGAAGCCCTCCAAGCACCTGCTTCAAAAGATGAAACTCTTGAAAAACAGGCAAAAACCGGGAAAGAATCAACCCCGCCGCAGAAAACAACAAAAGAAACTGCGCAAAACGAAACTGCCAAAACCGAACAAGAAAATAACCAACCGGAGGAGTTTAAAGTAGAAGTAGAAAAATTGAGCGGACCGGTATTGGTAGGTAAAATAGATTTAAAGGAATCGGATTATAAATCAAAACCACAAAAACCGGAAAATCCATTTAGAAAAGAAAAGAAAAAACGTAAAAGAATAGTAAAACCGGCTGCAAAAGAGATTGACAAATTAGAACCGGACGAAGACGAAAAATCATTTAAGCAAAAGAAAAAATTCAAAAAAGACAAGGGCAAAAAATACAAGCCTAAAATTTCTGATGAAGAGGTAGAAGAACAATTGAAAGAAACTTTATCGAAACTTTCGAAAACATCCAAGTCAAAAGCAGCCGAATACCGTCGTCAAAAAAGAAAAGCCATCAGCGAACAACAACAAAAAGAACTCGAACGTCTCGAAGAAGAAAAACGCGTGCTTAAGATCACCGAATTTGTTACCGTGGGTCAGTTGGCAAGTATGATGGATGTGGATGTAAATGAAATCATATCCACTTGTTTGTCGATAGGTCTTTTTGTTTCTATAAACCAGCGTTTGGATGCCGAAAACATTGCTTTGATTGCCGAAGAATACGGATATAAAGTAGAATTTGCTTCGGCTGATGAAGCGATAGAAATAGAAGAAGAAGAAGACAATCCTGAGGATTTGGTTCCAAGGCCACCCATTGTTACTGTAATGGGACATGTTGACCATGGTAAAACATCACTGCTGGATTATATACGTAAAACAAATGTAATTGCCGGCGAAGCAGGTGGAATTACACAGCATATAGGTGCATACAACGTGACCTTGGAAAATGGCCGCAAAATCACCTTTTTGGATACACCCGGTCACGAAGCATTTACGGCCATGCGTGCCCGTGGTGCTAAGGTAACCGATGTGGCCGTAATCGTGATAGCTGCCGATGATGCGGTGATGCCTCAAACCGTAGAAGCAATCAACCATGCTCAAGCGGCAGGAGTGCCAATGGTGTTTGCCTTCAATAAAATAGATAAAGAAGGTGCCAATCCTGATAAAATCAGGGAACAATTGGCAAACATGAATATTCTTGTGGAAGAGTGGGGCGGAAAATATCAAACCCAGGAAATTTCCGCCAAAAAGGGTATTGGAGTAAATGAACTTTTGGAAAAAATATTGCTTGAAGCCGACTTGCTTGATTTAAAAGCCAATCCAAAAAAACGTGCAAAAGGGACGGTCATCGAGTCGTCACTGGACAAAGGGAGAGGATATGTAGCCACATTATTGGTGCAAGACGGCACATTGCGTAAAGGAGATGTAGTGTTGGCCGGTGCCCATAGTGGAAAAGTAAAAGCCATGTTTAACGAAAGGGGGCAACGTGTTGATGAGGCCGGGCCTTCCATACCGGTTACGGTATTAGGATTGGATGGCGCTCCTAATGCAGGAGACAAGTTCAACGTAATGAAAGACGAGAAGGAAGCCCGTGAAATAGCACTCAAACGCCAACAACTGATCAGAGAACAAAGTTTACGTACCCAAAAACATATCACTCTTGATGAAATTGGACGAAGATTAGCCATTGGAAACTTTAAAGAGCTCAACATTATTATTAAAGGTGATGTCGATGGGTCTATTGAAGCATTGTCAGACAGTTTGTTGAAACTTTCAAATGACCAGGTGAAAGTTAATATCATACACAAAGCTGTTGGACAAATAACAGAATCGGATGTAATGCTTGCAGCTGCTTCCGATGCAATCATTATTGGTTTCCAAGTGAGACCATCGTCAGGTGCTCGTAAACTTGCCGAAACAGAACAAATTGAAATAAGATTGTACTCTATCATTTACGATGCCATAGAGGAAGTAAAATCGGCCATAGAAGGAATGTTGGCTCCCAAGGTTGAAGAAAAAATACTGGGAACGGCCGAAATACGTCAGGTTTTCAAAATTTCTAAAGTTGGCAATGTTGCCGGATGTATGGTCATCGATGGGAAAATCAACCGGAACAGCAAAGTGCGTGTGATACGTGATGGAATTGTGGTATATACCGGCGAATTGGGTTCTTTGAAGCAGTTTAAAGACGATGTCAAAGAAGTATCTGCCGGTCACGAATGCGGGTTAAACATCAAAAATTTCAACGACATTAAGGTAGGGGATATCGTTGAGGCATACGAAACCGTTGAAGTTAAACAAAAGTTGTAATTTCAAAACATAAAAACCGGGTGGGACAGTATTTCATTCTGTTTTATCCGGTTTTTTTGTATATATTGACCTCAAAAGGAGTCAATCTAAACGTTTGAAAATAATCCAAAACACCCTAATAAAAAAGAGCCATCAAGGTTTAATCTATGATGGCTTTTTATTTAAAAAATCAAAAGAAAACTAAGCCGCAGGGGCTTGAATCATAATTGGCATAACAAGCATCAAAATGTCTTCATTTTCATCGAGATTATCGCCCGGAGTCAAAATGCCCGGTTTATTTGGCGTAGACATAGAAAGTTTGACATTTTCCGAATCCAGGCGGCTCAACATTTCAATTAAAAATTTGGCATTAAAGCCAATCTGCATGTCTTGTCCATCATATTGGCAAGGAAGCTCTTCTTTTGCCTGGTAATTTAAATCATGGTCTTCACCGGAAATCACCAATTTATTTCCTTTTATTTGAAACAAAACCTGGTGTGTGGTTTTATTTGAAAAAAGCGAAACTCTTTTGATAGATTCAAGTAACAACTTACGATCGATCAACAACACATTTGGATTATTTTTGGGTATCACGGCTTCGTAATTTGGATATTTACCTTCGATCAGGCGACAGATGAGAGTGGTGTTTTGCATGGTAAACATGGCGTTTTTTTCGTTGTAATAAATCCTGATGTTTTCATCTATCAAGGATAATATGCTTTTCAAAAGGTTTAAGGGTTTTTTTGGCATAATGAAAGCTACGGGCTTTTGGCTGTGAACATCTTTTCTATGAAATAACACCAATTTGTGAGCATCAGTTGCAGCAAAAGAAGCACCATTGCCGTCGAATTGGAAATAAACGCCATTCATCACCGGGCGCAAATCGTCATCACCGGTGGCAAAAATGGTTTTTTCGATAGCATTGGCCAGCACCAGAGAATTGATTTCGATGAATTCTTCGTTTTCAAGGGGCGCAGTTTTGGGAAATTCGTCGGCATCCATACAGGGGATCTTATAATTTCCGTTGTCGGATTTTATTTCCAAAAGATAGGTTTCTTCATTATAGTTAAAAGACAGTGGTTGGTTGTTTTGGGCTTTAAGAATATCCAACAAAAGCTTTGAAGGCACACAGAATCGCGCATTTTCGTTTCCTTCTATTTCAACGTTTACAAAAATGGTGTTTTCAAGGTCGGTGCCCGTTATTTTTAAGAGATTTCCTTCCAGCTCAAATAAAAAATGATCAAGAATGGGGAGCGATTTTGATCCGGTCACTACACCGGCTTCCTTCTGCAATTCTTTCAATAAGGTCTGACTATTAATAATAAAACTCATGTTTGAAAATTTTTTAACAAAAATAGAGTATTAGCAATAGAATTGGCTTTTATCGCACCAAAACTTTTTAACAATTTATCAAACATTGTTTTTTCGTTTGCTGTGCTCTATAAAATCGGATTTTTTCAATTGAATCAAATCAAAAGTAACATATTGCACATAAACAAAATCGACGAATCCCTCAGGATAGAACACTCTTGCATACATTCTGTCAACATCGTAAGGATAAGGATTGCCCTCCTCGTCTGTCTTATTTTTGAAGTTTGGCATGCGGTAAGTTTCCACTTTAGTTGTTTTTCCGGAAGTGTCGGTAACAGAAATCACATAAAATGGCTTGGTTGACAGGACAGAATCTATACGGCTTTTAGGAGAAATATTATCCACTTGTTCAAAATAGATGCTTTTAAACCTGTCGATATACTGACGGATGAGTTCGTTGTCAATTCCCGGAACGGGTTTTCCTTTGATATCAAACAAAGCAAAACCATCATTTGTTTTTTTGATGATAAATGATTCGGAAGAGTCTTGAGTCAATACTTTAATTTCTTCAATTTCAGCCGGCTCCAGCGTGAAAATGGCCCTGTGTTGCCATAATGCGGTATCTGCAAAAAAGCGCGTGTTTAGAAATCCGTGAAAACCGGGTATATGCATGACGAAAGGAGTAGAAGATTTTTTTCCGTTTTTTTCAAGAAGCATATAGGTGCCCGAAAGATCTTTGGTGGCATTGCCGACATAATAAACTTTAATGGGCTTTTTGCTTCCGGCTGTGTAAAATTCCACTTTGGTCGATCGCCCGGCCAGCAGTTTTATGGTGTTTTCTCTTGCTGATTCGGGCACAGGGTATTTCACAGTAATTTTTTTGGCGGTTTCAAGTATTATGTCGATGGCATCTTGTCGTGCACGGCGTTTGTTGTTGATCAGCCATGTGTTGTCCGGTTGGCGGGTCAATGTGATGGTTCGTCCATCTGCTTCGGCAATAAATATTTTAACGATAGAAGAAGTGTCTTCTATGGCAAAATCGGTTAATTCAGGATTTAAGGTAGAATTTTTCGTTTGAAAAATAAAATAAACTGTAATGGCAGCCAGCAAAAATGCTATGAGAATCCAAATTTTATTCTTTTTCATAATTTTTGGGTATTTTTCCATTTACGCAACCGGGCAAATATCAGCCCGCCCAAAATGACCAAGAAAGATGGAGTTGCCGTGTTGAATATTTTCCAAAACATCTCCGACTCTTTCCAGCGGGCTTTGTCGATTAAACGAAGTTTTAATTTTCGCGATCTTACTTGCATGATTCCGGTATCATCGCACAAATAATCAATACAATTCATGATAAACTCTTTGTTTCCGTATGTTTGTTTGGTAAAACGGTCATATCCTAAAGGAAAGTATTCTCTTGATCCTTTTTTCACTTCATTTCGAATAATATCTCCGTCGGCAACAAAAATTTGTTTAGTTGGCGGACTTTCATGTTTAAATCCAATCTCCCGGCTTAACTCGATGATGGGTATCAGGCGGTTGCTGTAATTGGAAGTAAATTTCCCCTCTACCAACACAGCGGCAGGCAAAAAAGATTTGTTAAAAATTTCCGGATTGGGCGTCAATCGTAAAATACCTAAACTGATTCTTACAGGTGCTTTTAAAAATCTTGAGTATTTAGAAGAAGTAAGCAATATAGTTTTTTTCAAATGACTGTCGCCTACCGTATCAATCGTGCTCACAAATTCACCTTTGACAGGATTCAAATGATTCACTACAGGATGATTGCCGGAAGGGTTTAACAACGGAAAGTAAAACCATGGAAAAAGCTCTGTTTTTGCTTCATTGCCAAAACGCCCGGTGACAATAGGTATAGGAGCTGCCTGCAAATCTTGTATCAGTGTATTGTTAATTCTGACTCCGTATTTAAACAGCAAATCTTCAAGATTGTTGGTTTTTGGAAATCCTACAGTGATATCGCTGTTTCTTAAACTGTCCATTTCGGCTTGTACACCATCAATCAACCAAAGTGCTTTGCCTCCATTCATAATAAACTGGTCGATAAGAAATTTGTCTTTTTCACTGAACAGTGAATCGGGTTTGGCTATGATAATTACATCATATTTGTTTTTCAAAGTGATATTGGTGTCTTTGCCAATACGTTCGGTGAGCGCATTGATTTTTTCTTTCAATTTCACTCTGCTGACTGCATAAGATGAAGAGAGTTGCATGTAAATATCGGCTGTTTGTAATTCATCCAGTTCTCCATGACCATCAATAAATGCAACCGATGGAAGGTGGTCCCTCATCAACATGTCGATGGCGTGAATAAATTCATACTCCAATGCTTCTATCGAAGAATTGATGGATTCTTCGGGAGTAAGTCCTATTCGGGTTTTGAGAAAATTGACAGGATATTCTTTTTCTTTGTAGTAAACCAAAGCACATGGCCAGATGATTTTGTTAGTTATGCCATCTTCTTCTTTTACCGAAAGGTCTGTTGGAAGCAATCCTTTCTTAAATAGTTCTTTATAAACCGCTTCACGGTCTTTTTTATCTTCAAAATCCGAGGGGTTGATAAATTCATATTCAATTTTTTTACCTGCTATGGCTTTAAACTCATCCAGTGTTTCTTTGACCGATCTGCTTAATTTTTGAAAGGCAGCAGGAAATTCGCCCTTTAAATATACTTTGATGTAAACAACATCGTCGAGTTTTTTCAATAATTCCTTTGTGGGCGAAGCTAATGTGTATCTTTTTTCTTCTGTCAGATCCAACCGGAAGTTGACAAATGACGAAAGCACATTGACCATTAAAAGGATAGCCAAAATACTGACAAAGCGAATGGTTTCGTTTACTTTAATTTTTTTTCGTTTATTGTTGTTATGTTCCTTAACTTTTACCATTTTCGTGAAACCAATTTCATGTAAGTAAGGTAAATAAATACCAAATTGATAGAAAAGAAATAAACTACATCTCTACTGTCTATCACGCCCCTGCTCATGGACAAATAATGTTCGTTGATGCCTAATTGATAGAAATAATAATCAATTGTAGGAAAATAACCGCTCATGGCAATCAAGTCGAATCCCAAATAGAAAATAAAACAAAACAACATTCCCAACACAAACGCCACAATAGTATTGTCTGTCAGAGAAGATGCATAAATACCCATGGAGACAAACGAAGATGCCAAAAATAATAATCCTATATACGAACCCCATGTGCCACCTTTGTCGAGATTGCCTATTTCCATGCCTAATTGGTAGACAGAGTAATAATAAACCAAGGTAGGAATCAAGGAAATGATCACCAACATAATGCCTGCAAGATATTTAGCCCAAACGATCTGCATATCGGTGATTGGTTTTGTGGCGAGCAGCTCAATGGTGCCCAGACGAAATTCGTCGGAGAAGGTACGCATGGTTATGGCCGGAATCAAAAACATAAAAACAAATGGTGCTAATGAAAATAATGGATCCAATTGGGCAAAACCTGCTTCAGGTATATTGAATGATCCGGGAAACACCCACAAAAACAAGCTCATGGCTGCTAAAAAAACAATAACAACCAAATATCCGATCAGAGAACCGAAAAACGAAGTTATTTCTTTATAAAACAATGCCCACATGTAAATAATGCAAATGATTAAAGTAAAAATTCCGGGCGAAGTTATTAAAATCGTTGCAATTTTCTTACAAAACAATCACGGCATTTGACATATTGTATCAATTTTAGAATAAATGGTAGTATTTTTAAGATTAACACCGGAGTGTTTGCGTAAGGAAAAAACTTTTCTGTTTCAATAACTCCATAGAGATAAAAATGCTTGACGAAATAATTAAACCATCAACAATCGATTCGCAAAGGTTTGATAATCAAAAGTTTTGTTAAAAAAGTTAAAATACAACGTCGATTTTTTTATTTGACTACATAAATCAAGGAAACAAACAAAATAAATTCTATATTTGCAGCCCATTTTAAAAAAGAGAGATTATGACAAAAGCAGACATTGTAAGCAGGATTTCGGAGAAAACCGGAGTTGAAAAAATGGCAGCTATGGCCATGGTAGAAGAGTTTATGAATGCGGTAAAAGAATCGTTGGAAAAAGGTGAAAATGTTTACTTGCGTGGTTTTGGGACCTTTCAAGTGAAGAAAAGAGCAAAAAAAATAGGCCGTATTATCACCAAAAACCAAACAGTGGTCATTCCCGAGCATTACATACCTGCATTCAAACCTTCGAAATCGTTTGTTGAGAGAGTGAAAAAAAATGTAAAAAAGTAATGTTATATGCCCATCAAGGATAAAAAGTTTTTGATCGGCATATTGGCATTGTTAATAATAATCGTTCTTTTATTTGTTTTAAGGCAAAAACCGCAATCAAACAGTCGTGCAGCTGTTCAAGCCGGTGAGCAAAGCCCTGCTTATTCGTTGGAAAGCATGGTTGAAAAAGCCAAGGCGGAGATGAGTGAAAACAATCGCCATTTGGTCGAGTTGTTGGAGTTTGACCTTGATACGATGAAAAATACCCGGCAACAAGCCATCTGGTATGATTCACTTGCTATAATCTGGAAGCGGTTTCAATGGCCTACAGTGTCGGCTTTGTATTTAAAAAAAGCTGCCGAAAAAGACCCCGGTGTTGAGCGTTGGTTTAAAGCCGGAGATGCTTTTTTTGAAGCTTTTCAATATTCAAACCAATTTCAATTGGAGAATATCGAAAACGCACGTTATTGTTATGAGCAGGTTTTGAAACTCGACCCGGGCAACCTTGATGCAAAAAGTGGAGTGGCAGTTTGTGTTATCGAAGGAGCAAAATTTACCGGCACACCTCCGATGGAGGGCATCCGGATGCTTACAGCTATTTTGGCAGAAGATTCAACTCATGTCAAAACACTTGTCAATCTTGGCTATTATGCCATGCAATCGGGGCAATATGAAAAAGCTTTAGAGAGATTCAAGGCCGCCTTGAGATCGGACACTACACAAACCGACCTCTATATTTATATTGCGGATGCTTGCCTTGCTTTGAAAGATACTGTCGGGGCCATTGCCTCTCTTAAAGGTTTTGTCGAGCGGACTGATAACCCTGATTTAAAGTATCAAACCGAACAGTTTATCATGAAATTAGAAAAAAATAAATAAAGTTTAACCTCAAAAATTTAACGTTATGCCTTGCGGAAAAAAAAGAAAAAGACACAAAATGGCGACTCACAAAAGAAAAAAACGTTTGAGAAAAAATCGCCATAAAAAGAAAAACAGATAAATCATTATTTCCCGGACACCGGATAAAATATGTAGTGTCCGGGCTTAAAATTTTTCTACAAGCTACATTTAGGGCATTGCTTTTGGCAGGTGCCCTTTCTGTGTTGTTTATTAACCTCATTTTGCATTGAAACAAAGTTTAATCATACACGAAGCCGATGACGAAACTCAAATAGCTTTGCTCGAAGATTCTCAATTGGTCGAATACCACAGAGAAAAAAAATCTCACGGTTTCATAGCCGGAGATATGTATCTGGGCAAAGTGAAAAAAGTGATGCCGGGCCTGAATGCAGCTTTTCTCGATATAGGCCACGAGAAAGATGCTTTTTTGCATTATTATGACCTTGGTCCTCAGTTTTTATCTCTAAAAAAATTTGTCAATTTACGCCTGCAAGGCAAATCAAAAGATCTTACACTCAATGATTTTGTCCTCGAAAATGATATTTCAAAAGACGGAAGCATTGATCAGGTTGTCAAAAAAGGAGATATACTGTTAGTGAAAATTGCCAAAGAATCCATCTCAAATAAAGGTCCTCGATTGACCGCCGAATTGTCGTTACCCGGAAGATACCTGGTGTTAATTCCATTTTCGGATAAAATAAGCATCTCACAAAAAATTAAAGATACCTATGAAAGAAACCGGCTTTTGGATCTGGCAAAAGCCATCAAGCCCAAAAATTTCGGCATGATTATTCGTACAGTAGCCGAAAAAAAAACTACAGCCGAACTGCAACAGGATCTTCAACACCTGCTCGATCGCTGGAATGAAATGGCTTTAAACTTGCAAAATGCCAAAGCCCCTGTAAAAATCTTAAGTGAACTCAATAAATCCTCTGCTTTGATCAGAGATTTGCTTAATCCGAATTTTCATGAAATCATCACCGATAGCAAGGAAATATACAGGGAAATCGAAGAATACATCAAGGTAAATGCTCCCGGAAGAGAAGAGATATTGAAGTTATACAATCATAACACCCCTGTTTTTGATTATTTCGGGATAGAAAAACAGATAAAAGCACTTTTTGGAAAGACGGTTTATTTGCCCGGTGGAGGATATCTTATTATTGAGCATACAGAGGCATTGCATGTGGTGGACGTCAATAGCGGGCATCTGGGAAGACAAAAAGACGACCATGAAAATATTGCTCTCAAGGTCAATCTCGAAGCCGCAAAAGAAATAGCCAGGCAATTGCGCTTGAGAGATATGGGAGGTATCATTGTAGTGGATTTTATTGACATGAAAGAGGAAAATAACCGCCTGCAATTGTTTCAATATCTCAAAGAGTGCATGAAAAACGACAAGGCAAAACACACTATTTTGCCACCTTCGAAATTCGGCTTAGTTGAAATCACCCGTCAAAGAGTGCGTCCGGAAGTTGAGATTAAAGTTGACGAAACTTGCCCATGTTGTCATGGTCAGGGCCATATAGCTCCAAGTTTATTGATAGTTGAACAATTGGAACAAACGTTGCGCTTTTTATCTCTTCAAAGCGGCCACAAGAAACTCACGGTCTTTGTTCATCCCTTTATAGAAGCATATCTCAATAGAGGATTTTTTAGTAACATCCGTCGAAAATGGCAAAAACAAATGAAATGTAAAATAAAAATAAAAGGCATTACCTCCATGCCATTGGTGAAATTCAGAATCTTTGACAAACACAACGAAGAGGTGATTCTGTAAAACATTGGGAACAATCTTATTTTCATTATTTTTCATAGATACCGTGAATTGAAATAGTTAAGAAAACCTCACCCCGCCCTTGCGGGCACCCCTCTCCTTGTGAAGGAGAGGGGTTTGGAAAGAGGTTTTAATTTCTCAATAGCTAAAATGCTTGCCTTCAGTGCAAATTGCGTTTCTATAATTCGTATTTGCACCAAAATCTGTTTGCAGGTGATTTGAAAACCTCACCCCGCCCTTGCGGACACCCCTCTCCTTGTGAAGGAGAGGGGCCGGGGGAGAGGTCTTGGCTTTTCAATTGCAAAAATCTTTGCATTCCGGTCATTTTGCGTTTTGATAAACTCATAATTGCACCAAAATCTGTTTGCAGGTGATTTGGAAACCTCACCCCGCCCTTGCGGGCACCCCTCTCCTTGTGAAGGAGAGGGGCTTGGGGAGAGGTTTTAATTTCTCAATAGCTAAAATGCTTGCCTTCAGTGCAAATTGCGTTTCTATAATTCGTATTTGCACCAAACTTTGTTTGCAGGTGATTTGGAAACCTCACCCCGCCCTTGCGGGCACCCCTCTCCTTGTGAAGGAGAGGGGCCGGGGAGAGGTCTTGGCTTCTCAATTGCAAAATCCTTGCAATGCGAGCATTTTTGGTTTCTAAAATTTGTATTTGCACCAAAATCTGTTTGCAGGTGATTTGGAAACCTCACCCCGCCCTTGCGGGCACCCCTCTCCTTGTGAAGGAGAGGGGCCGGGGGAGAGGTCTTGGCTTTTCAATTGCAAAATCCTTGCAATGCGAGCATTTTTGGTTTCTAAAATTTGTATTTGCACCAAAATCTGTTTGCAGGTGATTTGGAAACCTCACCCCGCCCTTGCGGGCACCCCTCTCCTTGTGAAGGAGAGGGGCCGGGGGAGAGGTCTTGGCTTTTCAATTGCAAAAATCTTTGCATTCCGGTCATTTTGCGTTTTGATAAATTCATAATTGCACCAAAATCTGTTTGCAGGTGATTTGGAAACCTCACCCCGCCCTTGCGGGCACCCCTCTCCTTGTGAAGGAGAGGGGCCGGGGAGAGGTCTTAACTTCTCAATTGCAAAAATCTTTGCATTCCGGCATTTTGCGTTTTATAAACTCATAATTGCACCAAAATCTGTTTGCAGGTGATTTGGAAACCTCACCCCGCCCTTGCGGGCACCCCTCTCCTTGTGAAGGAGAGGGGCCGGGGGAGAGGTCTTGGCTTCTCAATTGCAAAATCCTTGCAATGCGAGCATTTTTGGTTTCTAAAATTTGTATTTGCACCAAAATCTGTTTGCAGGTGATTTGGAAACCTCACCCCGCCCTTGCGGGCACCCCTCTCCTTGTGAAGGAGAGGGGCCGGGGGAGAGGTCTTGGCTTTTCAATTGCAAAATCCTTGCAATGCGAGCATTTTTGCGTTTCTGAAAATTTGTATTTGCACCAAAATCTGTTTGCAGGTGATTTGGAAACCTCACCCCGCCCTTGCGGACGCCCCTCTCCTTGGAAGGAGAGGGGCCGGGGGAGAGGTCTTGGCTTTTCAATTGCAAAATCCTTGCAATGCGAGCATTTTTGGTTTCTAAAATTTGTATTTGCACCAAACTTTGTTTGCAGGTGATTTGGAAACCTCACCCCGCCCTTGCGGACGCCCCTCTCCTTGGAAGGAGAGGGGCCGGGGGAGAGGTCTTGGCTTTTTAATTGCAAAATCCTTGCAATGCGAGCATTTTTGGTTTCTAAAATTTGTATTTGCACCAAAATCTGTTTGCAGGTGATTTGAAAACCTCACCCCGCCCTTGCAGGCGACCCACACCTTGTGAAGGAGAGGGGCATGGGGAAAGGTCTTATCCTCACTTGCTTTTTTGATTATAGCGTGTTTTGTGTCTTCATTAACCCGTACAAGTAGTGTGAAATTGCAGCAGACAGGAGATTAGAAAAGCGAGTCAGAAATCAAGATACTACAAACATTTAGAAAAAAAGAAATAGTGAAAGATGAAATAGGAAAATTATCAGTTAAAAAGAAATTTAGAACACAGCAAAAAATTCATATTTTAGATTATCAATAAATGGACATTCTGAGGTTTCAAATTCAAGAGGATGAGAATCATTTCATAATATTAGAAGAATCCGAATAACATGCAAATCCGTATATTGCCAAACAGATAAGGTCAATGGAGGGAGGATTTTTTGGAAAGAAGTAGATGCTGTAAAAATATTGTCATTTAATCGGTAATAATGATTTTCCAACGATTTACCGATGTCTTGCGGGTTTCTTGCAAGATATAAATGCCATTTGGCAAATCTCCCGGAATGGTCAGGCCTTGATGGCTTGCAGGCAGTTGATAAATCTTTCCATCTAATGAAAAGAGATACCATATAGAAGAACGTGTATCTACACAAATCCGGGAGTTTTTTAAGACAGGATTGGCAAATGTAAATTCCTTATTGAAATTTATTTCTTCAACACTTGTCAGAGGCAACACTGTAAGATGGTGTTTTGCCGAATCAATGGCACTCCAACCAACTGTAATAGGCCAAACCACCACCACATTACCGGCGCCATATTTATAAGGTGGAACATTAACGTTTACAGGATTAAAAATTAAAGAAACAGTGTCTTGAGGAACAAGTGTAAGAGAATTGTAAACAAATGTATCAAGCACGACGTAATTTTGCATTCCGGAGGTGTCAAGAGCATAAATAAGCTGCACAGAGCCATTGAACGTTTGGTTGTTGGATTTGTTTTGTAAAATAACATAAGCATTGTTTACGTTTGAAGTGGCATATACGGTGTCAGGAAAATTAAAAATCGTTTTGTTGTTTAGAGAAAAAATCCTATTTGAGCATTAAGATTAATACTTAAAAAGGAAATTACCGGAATCATCAATAGTTTTTTCATAGTTGTAAATTTTTTTCAAAAATAAGGATGTCGGAGATTTTTTTATTTACAAAAAAAACGTAAAATTACATTTTCAAAAAGCAGAATTATGGAAATAATAAATGTGTTACATCATATTTTAAATAAAAATGAACAAAAGTCAATCGTAAAATTTATTACACGTACGAAAAAAGAAACCAAAACCATACAAATCTATCAACATTTAAAAAAAGGGGATTCTGATGCGCATATAGCCGAAAAATTAAACATAGACATGAATCTATATCGCCGTTTGAAATCATCTTTGTTAAAAGAGGTGTTCAAAGGACTGAGTGTATTGTATTTTGATTGGGATGTGATTAATGAAAGCATGCATTTGTTTATTCTTGGAAGAATAATGAAGGAAAAAAATCAACCTAACCTGGCAGAATATTTTTTCAAAAAAGCCGAAAAAAAGATTTACGGGACAAATGCAAATTTCAGGTATATTCTTTATACAGAATGGATTGATTTATATACACAGCAATTTTTCAAAAATCCTGAGGAATTAATTCAAAAAAGATCTAAAGCATTGGATCTGTTACAAATAGAAGCAATGATTGATTCCAAAGCATCAAGGTTGTTATATTCCATCAAAAGGAGTCAAAATTTCAGTACCGATCCCAAACTATTGAAAGAGATGGAAGACACTATCAAAGCCATAAGGAAATCAAATTTAAACACACCCACCATACGGTGGAAATTTTATGATAGCATTACAAGGGTTTTGATGCAGAAAAAAGATTACCATTCGATTGTCAACATTACTCAAAAAACCTTCAAAGAATTTCAAAAAAAGCAATGGTTTAACAAGGAAACTCATGAAAAGAAGATAAAAATGCTGATTAATTTGGTGAATGCTTATTATTTAACGGGCAATACAGTAAAATCTCTAGAAACACTTAATCTGCTTGAAGTCACGCTTAAAGAATATAAAAACATGTTGTATGGGCGTTATTGCTTTTACCTGTACAATGGTATGGTAATGAATTACAGTGTTACCGACAAAAACAAAGCAATAGAAATACTGCTGAAAGCACTGAAAGATCAAATGTTTATGACTATACCGGAAAATGTACTTTACGCCCATTTAAATCTGTCCATACAATATTTTGATACAAAAGAATATAAAAAAGCAATCACTCATCTTGTTAATGCAATGAATAATGAAACATTCAAAAAATTAGATCCGGCATTTCAATTAAAGATTCTGGTATTTGAATTGATTTTACGTTATTATCGCGAAGATTTTGATTATTGCGATAGTTTAATCTTAAAAATTCGTAGATTGATAAAGAAAATTAAATCAAAAACAAGTATTCTCAATGATATTATGATTGTTGATATGGTTGAAAAATTAATAGAAAACAAACCATTTGACAAAAATAAAATCATCTTGGAAATTCGGAGAAACAGACAAACTTATAAAGAGCAGGATTTGATTCAATATGATATCTGGTTAGAACAGATGTAGATGTAATTTTAATTATTTCTAATGAACTATTATTATTTTAAAGAAATAGACAAAAAAATTTTTGTAAATGTAATAAGTAATTTATTTTGATTTTTCCTGCATCGTTTTCATAGTGAAATTTGTCTTGCAAACTTTAAAACTAAAAGCTATGAAAACAAAAAAAATTTTACTAACAGTATCGGTGCTTGCATCTTTCTTTTGGATTAACAGCGCCGAAGGGCAAAACTGTAATGTGTTTGCCTATGATTCTACATTTTTTAATTGTCCTGCCAGTAGTCAGGTTTATCTCAATGTTTTTGACCAGCAGGGAAACATTGGTTATGTTATTCATTGGGGTGATGGTCAAACTACCTCATCCAATGGAAGTAGTTTCGCAACTTACAACCATGTTTATGGTTCACCGGGAATTTATTTCCCCTATTTGATTTTAAGTTGTGGCGATACGGTGATCCCTCAATTGTATGATTTATATAGTTCTAGCAATTACTATAATTACTATTATATTTCTGACAGTTGTTATACAATTACCGGCAAGGCGTATGTAGACAATAACAACAATTGTGTGTATGATAACGGTGACAGTCCTTTGGCCGGTTTGAGCGTAAATGCATTGCAAAATTCATTTGTTGTGGGAACTGCTATTACAGACATGAATGGAAATTATACAATTAATGTCGGAAGTGGAAATTTTAATATTTCATTGCCAAACGTACCTGCTTCTCTTACATTATCCTGTGGGTCACAAAACCCTGCGGGTGTAGCAGCCGGCCAAAGCTATGATTTTGTTTTTAATTGCAACGGTAGTGGTCATGATTTAAAAGCCGATATTTATGTTCCTGCTTTTACTCAAACAACCACAACTTATGTACAATTTACGGTGACGAACCAATCATGCACTTCTGTCAATTCTGATATAACAATTACTTTGCCATCTCAAACGTATATAAGCGGCACGATTTCGGCCAATTTAAATGGGAACCCATATACAGGAACTCCATCAATTAACAACAATACCGTGACATTTTCCGGTGTAAGCATGACAGGTTTTGCTACATTCTACGGATATATCCCTGTTAAAGCAGATACCACAACACAATTATGGGATACCTTGTGTGCTCAAATTGCAGCCCTACCAACCACAGGAGATTTGAATCCTGCCAACAATAACGACAATATTTGCGCACTAGTACTAACCTCTTACGATCCGAACATGAAATCAGTACATATCAATGGAATGCCGGCTGAGGGGTATATTGACAACAATCAAGTGATGGAATATACCATTAAATTTCAAAACGAAGGAAATTATCCTGCCAAGGATATTAGAATCGAAGATGTCTTAGATGTCAACACGCTCGATTTAAGTACATTCGAATTGATGGGCAGCTCGCACAATGTGAATGTTTTGATGCAAAATAATAAAATAGTGTTCTATTTCCCCAACATTTGGTTGCCTGACAAAAACAGCAATGAGCCTGAAAGTCATGGATATGTGAAATTCAAAATCAATCAAAAACCGGGTCTTGCTCCCAATACGCAAATCAAGAATACCGCAGACATTTATTTTGATTACAATCCTGCAGTGACAACCAATACTGTTACCAGCATTATCAAATCCCCCAACAATGTTATCGAATTGGATAAAAATACATTGAAAATCTATCCCAACCCTGCTTCCGACGTAATCAATGTATTGTCACAAGATCAAGCTGTTATGCGGGTTGTTCTATACAATTCTCTTGGTCAACCTGTCATGGAGTCAGCCGGTCAAGGACTGATCAACTTCGATGTTAACCATTTACCAGCCGGATACTACTTCGTGAGGGTTGAAAAAGGAAGCAACGTAGAAACCATTAAAGTAATGTTGCAAAAGTAAGCTTGTGCAAACCATTTGACAAAACCGGGCATTGCCCGGTTTTTTTATTTTTAAAAAATTATTGCATAAAAGCATAACTTTGCATTCAATTTAAATTACGGTTATGTCAGAAGATAAAAAAATTATTTTTTCGATGGTGAAAGTCAGCAAGACGCTGAACACCGGTAAAACCATCCTGAAGGATATTTATTTGTCATTTTTCTATGGAGCCAAGATCGGAATTATAGGATTGAATGGTTCCGGTAAGTCCACATTGTTGAGAATCATTGCAGGTGAAGAGAAAAATTACGAAGGAGAAGTTGTTTTTTCTCCGGGATATACAGTAGGTTATCTGCCTCAGGAACCGGTGTTGGACGAAAATAAAACCGTTCGAGAAATCGTGGAAGAAGGTGTCAAGCCGGTCATGGATTTATTGAAAGAATTTGAAGAAGTCAACATGAAGTTTGGCGAAGAAGAGTATCTCAACGATCCGGACAAGATGGAGAAGCTCATTCAGCGTCAAGCGGAATTGCAAGATAAAATAGAAGCAGCCGGAGGATGGGAAATCGATCAAAAATTGGAAAGGGCCATGGATGCTTTAAATTGCCCGCCCCCTGACGCTTTGGTAAAAAATCTATCCGGTGGTGAACGTCGCAGGGTTGCTTTGTGCCGTTTATTGCTTCGCCAACCTGATATTTTGTTGCTCGATGAGCCCACCAACCACCTTGATGCCGAGTCGGTATTTTGGCTTGAGCAGCATCTCAAACAATATCCCGGTACTGTCATTGCTGTCACTCACGATCGATATTTTCTTGATAATGTTGCCGGATGGATCCTTGAACTCGACCGTGGTGAAGGTATTCCCTGGAAGGGTAACTATTCGTCTTGGTTGGAGCAAAAAGCCAAACGCCTTGAACAAGAAGAGAAACAAGAAAGCAAACGCCGCAAACAACTTGAGCGCGAATTGGAATGGGTGCGTATGAGCCCCAAAGCCCGGCAAGCCAAATCCAAAGCCCGTTTGCACAATTACGAAAAAATGTTGAATGAAGACGTCAAGGAAAAAGAACAAAAACTTGAAATTTTTATTCCCAACGGCCCGCGTTTGGGAAATGAAGTAATTGAAGCCATCGACGTTACGAAAATTTATGGGGATAAAGTACTGTTTGAGCACCTCTCTTTTAAACTACCACCTGCAGGTGTGGTAGGTGTGATTGGTCCCAATGGTGCCGGTAAAACTACATTGTTTCGTCTGATGGTGGGAGAAGAAAAACCCGATGCAGGTGAATTTAAAGTTGGCGAAACTGTTAAAATTGCATACGTTGACCAGTTGCATAAAGAAATTGACCCCGAAAAAACTGTCTGGGAAACGGTGTCCGGCGGACAAGAAACCATTGTCATCGGAGGCCGTGAATTCAACAGCCGAGCATATCTTGCCAAATTCAATTTTACAGGACCCGATCAAAATAAAAAAGTGAAAGTGTTGTCAGGCGGCGAACGCAACCGCCTGCATCTTGCCATGACTTTGAAAAAAGAAGCCAACCTTTTGTTGCTTGACGAGCCCACCAACGACCTGGACGTCAATACCTTGCGAGCCCTTGAAGAAGCCATTGACAATTATGCCGGATGTTGTGTCATAATATCCCACGATCGGTGGTTTCTTGACCGTGTATGCACACATATTCTTGCATTTGAGGGAGAAGGCAAAGTGTATTTCTTTGAAGGAGGATTCAGCGATTATGAAGCTAACAAAATGAAACGTTTGGGCACCCAACAACCTCAAAGATTCAAATACAAAAAATTGGTGAAGGAGTGAAATATACATATTGTGCCACACACCATCTTTAAACCCAATAAGTATTTTAATAAAATCACTATTGTTCGGTTAAAAATTTTTTGAAATAGTTTTGGAAAAAATCAACCACCCAACGGTCAACATCTTTTAATATTTGACAAATCATAGAGAATAAAATGGGGGTACTTTTCAAATTCAAAAACAACCTCAATAAAATCAATACTTTCGATAAATAAAATTAAAACTTTTGATTTTATCGGACAATAGTGGGTTTAAAAGAATTCTTATCTCTTAAATATAGGGATATTACTCGTGAAAATCCTATTGAAATTGGAGATTTGGAAAAACACATTCAATCTATAAACGATAAAATGGAAAATGATTTTCAAGAAGAGTTAGAGCAAAAGCATTTTAATGAGTCAGCCAATTGGGCAAAAGATATGATAAATTTTATGAAAGAACATAATAAAGATGGAATCTTTGATAAGCATATTGATCAAATGAAAGATTTTTTAAAAATAGTTGATAATAAAGAAAAGAATGAAAATAAAAATAAAAATAAACAGAATGAAGAATAAAATAAATTTTCGCTTTATTAGTATAGTTTATTTTCTCTTAGTGAGCTGTACAAATATTGAAATTAAAAGAAAAGAGAATTATATTGATCTAGGAAATGATAAAATAAAGTTATTTCAAACCATGGATGAGATAAAAAATTATGTTAATAAAAATAAATTGAAAATGATATATGATACAATAGATTGGAAATGGTTTGTTTATGATAGAGAACAGAATGTTTCATTTTCCTTCTCCGTAGATAGTAATTCATTTTTCAATGGAGTCAGGTATATTGAATTTTTTAGAGATGATTGTTTTGAAAAATATTGTGTAGGAGATGATTTTATCTTATCTGATAGCTCAAAAATAAGTTTAGATCATGAAACAGAGAGAATGTTATATAAGATACATTCACGTGATACATTGATGAAAAATTCTAAAATTAGCATTATTATTTACTTTGATATAGGTATGTATGATGAAAAAAATACTAAGAGAAAAATAAATAGTATTCAGTATTGGTTGTTTTATTGAATTAAAGACTATATGTGATTTTCTTTCACACTTAAAAAAGTAGAAAAAATTTTTAACAATCTGCCCCGGCAACCGACTGGAGAAGGAATACACCGGCCATTACAAAGACATCTACCTAAGAGACCCGCAGGGAAATGTCATGGCAGTGTACAGAATAGCGAAAGATTCGTTATATTTGTATGAAATTCCCCTCTACGGCAGCAGCCGTTTGGGGGGTGATCAAGGAAAACAAACTTTTAAAAGTTAAAACCGCGCAAAATAACATCGGTGTAATGTCATTGCCAATCCCTGTCAACATAGCCAGAGCAAAAACGCACCAAGCAAAGCATCTACCCCCTCGGCAAGAAACACTACGAAAGCACCGACTGGCTCGGCAACGTGAGAGTGACTTATACCGACAAAAAGAGTTGGCAGCAGAATAAGTTTGCTTTGAACGTGAGCAGTTCGCAGGATTATTATCCGTTTGGGAGTGTGATGGAGGGGAGGAATCTTGAAATCACTAATTACCGTTTTGGTTTCCAGGGGCAGGAAGGGAGATGATGAAGTGTTTGGCAAAAACAACCTGTGGGCATACAAATACCGCCTGCACGATGCAAGGCTGGGAAGGTTTTTCAGTGTGGATCCGTTGGCTGA
Source organism: Vicingaceae bacterium (assembly GCA_026003395.1). NCBI lineage: Bacteria > Pseudomonadati > Bacteroidota > Flavobacteriia > Flavobacteriales > Vicingaceae > Vicingaceae bacterium. The sequence continues at coordinate 10,442 of BPHE01000007.1, read as the reverse complement.
TAAATATCCGTTTTATAGTTTTTATCAATTTAGCGGCAATCGTTTAATCGATAAGGTAGAGTTAGAAGGACTGGAGCCGGGAGAACCGGGTACGGAGGAAAATCAACTTGAAACTGCACCAGTAGAAGGAAATGAAGAAGGACCGGAACATGTATGGTTATGGCAAAACAACAAGTGGGTGGATTATGGACAAAAGATGCCGGAGGTTATAGTGGAGGATGAAGAGAAAAATAGTTCCAATGAGCAAGTAATAAACAAAAGAGTTGATTTTTTATATTCAAATGATAACGAAAAAATAGAACACATTTTAAATATTTTAAAAAATTCTTATGAACTTGGGAAAGATTATATAGATTTAAGAGAAATATTTGACAATTTTCCAACATATGCAGGTGGGGTTGATCTTGTTGGAGAATTAAAGATTGATAAAAATACAATTTATATACATATGAATATAGCCATTTATAATAACATGAAAATAAATACATACCCATCAATTATTGATCAAAGAGGTCCTTTTAACAATGTTAAAATAAAAGGATTGATAAAAAATGGATATTGGGATTTACTGGGTTATAATAGATATAATGGTAACATACCAATGTTATGGATACAAACAAGTGGAGATTTTAATGTATTTTTCAAATATTTATATAATGAATAAATTTTGTAAGAAAAAAATAGCATTATTACTAGTTTTTATTTTAGTAAATTTTTGTTCATGTAATAATAAAGGAAATGAATCATATTTTACAAAAGATGAAAAAAAAATTTTATATGATGCTGTGAAAATCTTTGATGATATTATAAAAACGAAGACAGAAAATAAGGTCGGGATTGATAGTGCTTATAAACTTTATTTTTGTCAGTTTAAAGAGGGGGAAAACATTGAAATATTGTTTGATGATATTAATAATAAAAATAAAGAAATTAGCAATTATTTAATTAAATTGGTTAAGAATAAAATATTTGATGATATTTGGAAGTGTGTATATGAAAGTGAAAAAAAATCTAAGAATATTAAACAAATGAAACTTGATTTAAAATCTAAGAGCAGGTATATAAATTTTTTGAAAATAAAGGCAAAAAAAAATAAATATTTAAACGAATATATTAAACAAATAGAAAATAATGATGGCCTTAGTCCCGTTTGTGTTGGTATGATTTTAAACAATTGTGATAAAGTATTTTTATTCAATGATTCAACTGATAGGTTAATTTTAGCAATTCATTACATTACAGTAGTTTATAGAGAAAAAAATTATGCTATTCCCTGTGTTGCTCCTTAATTTTTATATTTAAATTAATGATAAATGTCATTATCTCCTAAGGGAATGTAATGACAGTGTACAGAATTCGGAAAGATTCCTTATTTTTGACAGAGCTTCCGATGTATGGAGAGAAGCGATTGGGCGTAATCAAAGAAAACCGCTTTTTAATGAAAAAACCCACGCAAAACGGCATGGGCACACCGGTGATTGTTACGGCAAGTAAACCACCCGTAAAAACAAGCATCTATACCCTCGGCAAGAAGCACTACGAAAGTACCGACTGGCTCGGCAACGTGAGAGTGACCTATACGGATAAAAAGAGTTGGCAGCAGATGGCAAGTTTGCCCTGAATGTGAGCAGTTCGCAGGATTATTATCCGTTTGGGAGTGTGATGGAGGGCAGAAAATACAACCTCTCGGCTTACAGATATGCTTTCAACACGCAAGAACGCATGCCGGAATTAAACGAAAGCCACTACACGGCTTTGTATTGGGAGTATGATGGCAGATTGGCAAGGAGGTGGAACAGAGATCCGAAGCCGGCTGTGGGTGCGAGTGATTATGCTATCAATGGAAATAGTCCCTTACAATTGAATGATCCGAATGGGGATTGTCCACCAGGCATTGATTGTGAAAATCCATTACCGATTATGCAAGTAAGATTAAATCGTGCCAGTAATTTAATGGGTAATGTAAGAAATAACAGTAAAAAATTTCATGCTGGTCATGATTTATATGCTCCGGTAGGTACACCTGTATTTTCTGTTATGACCGGAAAAGTAATAGCTACTGGTTATAGTTCAACTTATGGAAATTATGTAACTATTGCACATTTTAAACCGCTTACAGAGCAACAAATTAGAGATTTAGAGGACCCAAACAAAGCAGATAAAGTTAAACTCGAAGTTGCTTACTACAGTTTCTATGCCCACCTTGATAAAGTTAATGTTGAAAGTGGTCAATATTTAAATAAAGGTCAAAAAATTGGTGAGGTTGGAACAACTGGAAATGCTAATAATTTAGAAGGGGATAATGTACATTTACATTTTGAGTTTGGAACAAAATTAAGAAGTGAAACAAGTCCTTTTTTAGATAAAAAATACTTATTAGATCCTAACATTGCATATAAAAACACTTCATTTGTAAGTCAGAATCCGCAGCAGAGCAATCAAAACATTGGTGTATTTAAAACAGTGTTTGTCGATGGTTTATCGTACACAAAAATTTTTACATTCAAACAAGAATTTAAAAATTCAAATAAAGCTGGAAAAACATCCTTTTATGGTAGTTCGGTCATGTTGAAATAAAGTAGTTCGATCATGTTAAAATAAAATCGTTATGAAAAATGAAATTAAATTTAATTTATTTTTTTTTATCTTAATTTTAGTATTTAGTCATTGTATCAATAATACTAACAGTGAAATGAATAAGAAAAATGTAAGATCTGATACTATAGAGTTATTAAATGAAGAAATAAAAGGTGATAGCTCAAATGAAATTATTTCCACAAGCCAAAATAATAATATATCCAGTGAGAATTTTGTATTAGAATTTTTATTAGGTGAAAACAAATATAAAATTGAACAAAGAGAAGCCGATGAAGAAGATACAATAGGACCTGTTGTTAATGTAATTAATAGAGTTAATAATTCAAATCAAGAAACTGAAATAGTTAGGATCGGAACAGCGTATAAAGAGGATTTGACAATATATAGTAAAAAGCATAATTATGTAATTTTAGAAAATTATTTTTCAACCACAGGAAATAAAATCTATTATATTTTCGCATTAAATGGTGAAATATATTTTACTGAAAAATTAGATGAAAGTATTGAAATCGATACAATTAATTTTAATTTAGAAAATATGGAATTGTTTGGTATGGATTATAAAAATGATACAATTTTTATAAAACTTTATAAATTAAATTTTTAAAATGGATAATCAAGTTTTATGTTCTATCCCCCAATCTTTGGAACATAAATAAACTCATAACATATAAAATTATTATATCATTTACAAGGAAATGTCATGGCAGTGTACAGAATTCGGAAAGATTCCTTATTTTTGACAGTGCTTCCGATGTATGGAGAGAAGCGATTGGGCGTAATCAAAGAAAACCGCTTTTTAATGAAGAAACCCACACAAAACGGCATCGCCACACCGGTGATTGTTACGGCAAGTAAACCACCCGTAAAAACAAGCATCTACCCCCTCGGCAAGAAACACTACGAAACCACCGACTGGCTCGGCAATGTGAGGGTGACCTACACTGACAAAAAGAGCTGGAGCAATGGCAAGTTTGCTTTGAAAGTGAGCAGTTCGCAGGATTATTATCCATTCGGGAGTGTGATGGAGGGGAGGGATTTTGAAATTTCTAATTACCGTTTTGGGTGGCAAAATCAAGAACGAACAGACGAGATATCTGGAGCAGGAAACCACTATACAGCCAAGTTTTGGGAATACAACCCAAGAGTTGTAACAAGGTGGAATACTGACCCTGTTGTAAAGCCTTGGCAAAGTCCGTATGTGATTTTAAGTAACAGTCCAATTTGGAGAATTGACCCAAATGGGGATGATGATTACAAAGTGGATAAAAAAGGAAATATCTCTTTGGTTAAAGAAACTGATGATGAAAAAGACAACTTATTTGCAGTTGATGATGACGGAAATATGGTTAAAGATAATTTTATAACCGTTGATAAGGGGATTTTAGATAAGAAGTATTCTCAATATACAGAGGATGATGAAGGAAATTGGCATAAGTATGACATTTTGAAAGTTAGAGGAGATGATAAAGCTACGGAATTGTTCAAATTTTTAGCCAATAATACAGATGTGGAGTGGAGCCAAATCCTACTTGGAGAGGAAGGCGAAAAGGGGTTGAATTATCTGACAACTTCACACGAAAAAACCACCGAACGAGGAGCGGCAGATATGTTTTACACGCAATTTAGGTATGGTTATACCGTTCGGGGACATAATCATAACCACCCCAGTGGAAACCCTAATCCGTCAGGAGAGGATGGGGATATAGGGTTTTTAAAATGGGTTAAAAAATACACTACTACGAATAAACCAATATTTCAAATATATACAGCTAAAGACAATACCTTTCACGAGTATAATGAACACGGTAGAATTTTAAAAATAGAATTACCTGCAATTGAGATTAAAGCAGACCCTGGTAAATAAAGCTTGAAATATGCGAGTTACAGATACTAAAATATCAAGAGTGCTTATATTACTACTTTGCAGCTTTCTTATTCTATTGTTCAATAAAAAAAATATGGCACAAAGTCAGGAAACAGAAACAGTAGAACTACCGGAATTATGCACAAAGAGCAAACACTTGCAAGCAATATTAGATTCGTTGGTAGCCAGAGAGAGTAAATGCCATTATTTTAAGAAATCCCTGATTTGGACAATAACCATTTCAGAACAACAAGAGGATAAATATGCCATTAAAGTAACAATGGTAAGCAGTATGCAGGTTTTAAAAACAGGGAATTACTCAAAACCCTTCGGGTACTTTTACTTGGGAGATATTTTATTTGAGGTTGAAGGAGTATATGTAGAAAGCCTATTCAAAATCTGCAAAAACAAAAAACAGTTCACATTAAAAAAAAGAAAAATGCCCTGTCTCGAAGATTATTCAATGTGGTTTTATGATTATGAAAATGGAGAAATAACTCTTAAAGAAGCCTATCCATTGGATTGCAAATAGGGCTTACTTTATTTTTGATTGTTTCCGTTTTTCAGTTCAATGTTCACTTCAAATCGCTGTTAAAACAGCTTAATGCCCCTGCAATCCAAAAAAGTTATTAACAATTACCCATTTTACCCTCTATCCCTTTCCCTGCCTTGCTTTCCGCTCTTTTCTCTCCCATCTTCTTTTCTCCCCCAATCCGTCTAAATTACAGCGTGTTTTATGGGTGAAAAAAACAAAAAATAAACAAAATAAATATATAAGGTCCACTACAAAGACATCTACCTGAGAGACCCGCAAGGAAATATCATGGCAGTGTACAGAATCCGGAAAGATTCCTTATTTTTGACAGAGCTTCCGATGTATGGAGAGAAACGCCTTGGCGTAATCAAAGAAAACCGCTTTTTAATGAAAAAACCCACGCAAAACGGCATGGCCATAGAGATGCGTATTGCGGCAGGCGGTGAGCGGATAGCCCGCAAGGGGGGCGGCCCGCCCGGCACTGAGACCGGCAGCCGACGGCAGGAGGATCGCCGGGCGATGATGCCGGGCGTTTGGCCGCCCACCGCGGACTATGAGCGAACCGCCGTTAAGCCGCCATTATCCAATAAGAAATATTAACCACAGTTTTTATTCTCGAAAAGCATGTATTGCCAATACGAGCTCTGTTCTTTTGACCAAAAACGATGTGGATATAACAAAACAATGAATGAGAGGGATCTATCGAGATGATACCTTCGACAAGTTTTTGAAGTAAATTGATTCGGATCAATATAAGGGATTTTTGTTTTTTTAAAGTTAAAATAGTAGGAAGTGAAAGTATAAAAGGGTTAAATTTGCAATGAATATGCGGGAAAAAAGTAAAAATATTGTGCTATGCCGCGATTTGGGTTTGATTCGATATGCCGAGGCATGGGATTATCAGGAGCGGTTGTTTGATGCTTCGATGAAAATCAAACTTGAAAACAGGCATAACAATACGGATAAACCGGTGCCGCATTATTTTTTGTTTTGCGAGCATCCGCCGGTGGTGACATTGGGCAAAAACGGCAAGTTACATCATCTTTTGTTGCAACCGGATCAGTTGAAAAACCTTGGTATTGAATTTTATCCAATCAATCGTGGTGGGGACATTACTTTTCATGGTCCGGGGCAGATTGTAGGGTATCCTATTTTGGATCTGGAGCAATTTTATACCGACATTCATAGGTATTTGCGTGAGTTGGAAGAGGTGATCATTTTGACATTGCGGGATTTTGGTATCGAGGCAGAGCGCTATGCGGGATATACCGGAGTGTGGTTGGATGTGGATAATCCACAAAAATCGAGAAAAATATGTGCCATGGGTGTGCGATGCAGCCGTTGGTTGACAATGCACGGATTTGCGCTGAATGTCAATACGGATTTGAAGTATTTCAATTATATCGTGCCTTGTGGAATTACCAATAAACAGGTAACCTCGATGGAAAAAGAATTAGGAAAAAAGATTCCGTTGGAAGAGGTGAAAGCTTCTATTTTAAAGCATTTCTGTGAGGTGTTTCAATGTGAAGTAGAAATTGAAGAATCGTTGATCAAAAAACATTTATGAATACAACATTTCTTTTGTCGAAAGAAGAATTAAAAGAAAAAATCCTGCAACTGAAGAAAGAAAAGAATGCGGTGATTTTGGCGCATTATTATCAAGAACCGGATATACAGGATTTGGCCGATTATGTGGGAGACAGTTTGGGGTTGTCGCAGAAGGCAGCAGAAACCGATGCAGATATCATTGTGTTTGCCGGCGTGCATTTCATGGCCGAAACAGCCAAAATCTTGAATCCGACGAGAAAGGTTTTGTTGCCCGATGTCAATGCAGGTTGTTCGCTGGCAGATTCTTGTCCGCCTGATGCCTTTGGGGCGTTTTTGGAAAGATATCCGGACCACGTGGTGGTTACATACATCAATTGTAGTGCTGAGATAAAGGCCATGAGCGACATCATTTGCACTTCGTCGAATGCCAAAAAAATTATTCAATCGATTCCTGAAAATCAGCCCATTATATTTGCCCCGGACAAAAACCTTGGGCGATATTTGATTGAGGAAACAGGCAGGGATATGGTGCTGTGGGAAGGGGCATGTATGGTACACGAGGCATTTTCGTTGGAAAAAATGATGACATTGATTAAAGAACATCCCGAAGCTAAAATTGTTGCACATCCCGAGTCGGAGAAACCTGTACTGAAGCTTGCCCATTTTATAGGATCTACTTCGGCCATGTTGAAGTATGTAAAAGAAACAGAGGCAGAAGAATTTATTATAGCCACCGAGGCCGGAATTCTCCATCAAATGCAAAAAGAAGTGCCGGGCAAAAAACTTATTCCTGCTCCTGCAGTTGAAGACAACACTTGTGCTTGCAGTGAGTGTTTTTATATGAAGATGAACACGTTGGAGAAACTTTATCTTTGTCTGGAAAAAGAACAACCTGAAATAATACTGGACGAAACAATCCGTCAAAAGGCCTTGAAACCTTTAAAAAGAATGCTTGAAATATCGGCTTCATGATAGAAACAGACGTTCTGGTGATAGGTTCCGGGATAGCGGGACTATCTTTTGCAATAAAAGTGGCGGAAAAATTCCCCGAGAAAGAAATTTTGGTTTTGACCAAGTCGGATGAAGATGAATCCAATACCAAATATGCACAGGGCGGAATAGCGGTGGTGATAGACAGGATTACTGACAGTTTTGAGAAACATATCGAGGACACCTTAAGGGCCGGGGATGGATTATGCAACAAGGAAATTGTGGAAATGGTGGTGAAAGAAGCTCCTGATAGATTACAAGAGTTGATAAGTTGGGGAGCTAATTTTGACAAAACGGAAGATAACCGTCTGCATTTGGGAAGAGAAGGGGGCCACAGCAGTAAAAGAATCGTGCATCACAAGGATATGACGGGCTTTGAGATGGAACGTACACTTATCAATCAAGTAAAAAAGCACAACAATATCCGGATTTACAATCATTTTTTTGTGTTGGAACTAATAACACAACACCATTTGAAAAATGAAAAAGGACTGCCCGGGCATACCACAGTGTTTGGGGTGTATGCATTGGATTGCAGAAATGGGAGTGTGGTGACCATTCAATCGCAATATACACTGTTGGCATCGGGTGGATGTGGTCAAGTGTATGCCACAACGACCAATCCTACCATTGCCACAGGAGACGGACTTGCCATGGCATACAGGGCAGGGGCTTCAATCAAAAACATGGAATTTATTCAATTTCATCCCACAGCATTATATAATCCCGGCGAATCTCCTGCTTTTTTAATATCTGAAGCAGTGAGGGGGGCAGGAGCTTATCTGCTCAATGGCAAAGGAGAAAGGTTTATGTTTAATTATGACAAAAGAGGAGAACTTGCCTCAAGAGACATTGTGGCACAGGCCATCGATCAAGAAATGAAAAAACATGGAGTCGAACATGTATATTTGGATTGCCGTCATATCCCTTCGGATCAATTTAAAAGAGAGTTTCCGAATATATTGAAAAAATGTAAATCCCTTGGAATAGATCCCGCAAAAGATTTGATACCTGTGATACCTGCAGCGCATTATATGTGCGGAGGAGTGGTAGTTGATAAAAATGCACGAACCTCCATAGAAAGGTTGTATGCTTCGGGAGAATGTGCTTACACGGGATTACACGGCGCCAATCGTCTGGCGTCAAATTCCTTGCTCGAAGCATTGGTGTTTTCGCATCATGCATATCTTGATGTTTCTCAAAGGTTTAAGAAAGAAAAACCATATAAATTGAAAATACCTGCTTGGAACAGCGAGGGTACTACTCATCCAAAAGAACACGTGTTGATTTCATTCTCGAGAAAAGAACTTCAATTGTTGATGAACAATTATGTGGGGATTGTCAGGTCGAATGTGAGGTTAAAAAGAGCTGCAAGCAGAGTGAAACTATTGAAAAGAGAAACCGAAGAGTTGTATAAAAAAACAATATTGTCGCCTCAATTATGTGAATTGAGAAATCTTATCAATGTGGCAGAATTGATCATCAAGTCCTCGATAAAAAGAAAAACCAACAAAGGATGCTTTTATAAAATCAACGAATAGTCAATCAAGGGCTTACTTTGAGTTTTTGACCGGCATAAATCGTGGTACCTCTTAATTTGTTCCATTGTTGCAATTGTCTCACCGAGACCCGGTATCTTTTGGCAATTAAACCTAAATTTTCTCCACTTCTGACGATATGATATCCTTTATTGGCAGGAATATGAGATTCTGCAATGGTGACTTTTGGCATAAGTTGTTCAAGAGAATCTTTGTTTAAAGTGAATTCTCCAACTTGAAATACAGGCAGGTAAATATTTTTCATCTGATGGTCTTTAGGAACTACCCCTCTTTTAAAATGTGGATTAAGCGCATAAATCAATTGTGATGGAACATCCAGTTTTTCGGCAAGATCGTTTAAAGTGAACCCACCGTTTGTATGAAGGGTATCTATCATTAAAGCATGTAAAACCGGGTATTGCCCGGGATACAAATTAAAATCTTCATAATGTTCCATGATGTAGCTAACTGCTATAAAAGCGGGCACATAGTTTCTTGTTTCGCGAGGCAGGTATGGCATGATTTCCCAAAAATGTGTTTTACCTCCCGATCTGCGTATGGCTTTTTGCACGTTGCCGGCGCCACAATTATAGGCAGCCAAAGCCAATGTCCAATCATTGAAAACTTTATATAAATCCCTTAAGTGTTTTGCAGCGGCTTCAGATGCTTTATAGGTATCGCTTTTGTCGTCCCAATATGAATTTGCATTTAAACCGTATAACTTACCGGTGCCATAAATAAATTGCCATAAACCGACAGCATAAGCGGGGGAGACAGCTCTGGGATTCATGGCAGATTCGACAATCGGAAGGTATTTAAATTCGAGGGGTACTTTGTATTGCATCAAAAACCTCTCAAAGACCGGGAAATACATTGGAGCATAAGCAAGCATTTTTTCGGTCAATGATTTCTTTTTTATGGCATAATATTCAATATATTCGTAGATTAAAGAATTGTATGAAAATTGAAATGGACTTCTTTCGTTGAGTTGGTCGATAAAACAGCGTATTAGGTTCTCCTCGGGCATGCGTTTGACATCATCACCGGATTTAAAGGAATAACGGAAGGTATTGTAATTATTGTCGGCCAAAAATACCGAATATACACTATCAATCATGGCCAACTTTGCAAAATCGGTTTTGAATTTTAATGTATCGCTTTTGGATTCTCCTTTGCTTTGAGTAAAAATAGAAATACTTGCCAGAAAAACCAATATGTTAAACCATTGTTTCATGCTTCCCGATGCATGGATTTGTAAAGAAGTTGAGCCGTAGCAAACAACATGCCTTCATGAAAAGCGGGACCAATCAATTGGATTCCAAAAGGCATGTTTTCTTGATTTTTACCGGAAGGCACCGACATGGCC